>JBAQZF010000131.1:0-1601 GCA_049790715.1 Saccharimonadales bacterium (SeqCode)
GACGCGACCTGCCCTGGCGGCGGACCCGGGACGGGTACCACGTCGTGGTGTCGGAATTCATGCTGCAGCAGACCCAGGTGAGCCGGGTCCTGGAGTACTACCCCAAGTTCCTCAAGCGGTATCCCACCATCGAGCACCTCGCACGGGCCCGCCCGACAACGGTGCGGGAGAGCTGGGATGGGTTGGGCTACTACCGGCGCGCGGCGAACCTCCACGCGCTCGCGAAGGTCGTGGTCCGCGAACACTCAGGACGGCTCCCCGAGGACCCCGATGCGCTCCGAGCTCTCCCTGGTGTGGGGCGTTACACCGCGGGTGCCGTGGCGAGCTTTGCGTATGAGCGGGCGGAACCCGCGGTCGACACCAACGTGGCACGGGTGATCCGCCGAGCCTTCCATCCAGGGCGGGCCCCGGACCCGAACGATCCGGTGATCTGGGAGACGGCACGCGCACTCCTCCCTCGCGCCGGCAAGGCGGCGTGGGCCTTCAACCAGGCGATCATGGAGCTTGGCGCGCTCACCTGCACCGCGCGGGTGGCAAAGTGCGGGAAGTGCCCGGTGCGGGGATCGTGCAAGACGGGGAGCAAGCAGGGTAAAGGAGAATAGAGACAACGCAGGCCCGGTCCGACCGCATAGATCGCCAATAACCACAACAGCCTCAACCACGGAGGCACGGAGGACCGGCAAGGCACGGAGAACGGCAGTTAGTGTGGGTGGCCAACGGGAGGTCGGTTGCGGGCGCGGAGCACCAAGCGGGATCCCACAGCAATCGGTTGGTCTCCGTGATCCTCCGTGCAAGCGCCTATTGCGAAGGAGCATACCAGCAACAGCTCACCACGGAGACACGGAGGACAGGCAAGGCACGGGGAACTGCAAGTGTTCTGGGTGGCCAACGGGACGCCTGTCGTGGGCGCGGAACTTCGTACGGGATCCCACGACAATTGGCTGGTCTCCGTGATCCTCCGTGCTCTCCGTGCCTCCGTGGTAGGTTGTTCTCCGTGTACTCCGACGGCCCCGTGTGGATCCGTTCCTAACTCGCCGCGATCTCCGCCAGGTACCCCGCCACGGTCTCGACCTCGGCGGGCGAGTTGTACACGTGGGTCGAGATCCGGATGAAGTGGTAGCCGTACTCCGCCACGTGGCGCACCCGCACTGGCCCCTTCCTCCAGAGCGCGGCGATCACCTCCTCGGCAGTCTTGCCGTTCACGGTAAAGCTCACCATCGCGCTGCGGAACTCCGCCCGGCTCGGCGACTTCACCACGATCCCTGGAATGGCACGCAGGCGCGCGTCGAGGTCGGTGGCCATCCCGCGGGTCCGCCGCTCGATCCGGTCCGCCCCGATCTGGTCGTGGAAATCGAGCGCCGCCTGGAGCCCGTAGACCAGCGAGTCATTCCGGGTCCCGACGTGATCGAAGCGCTGCCCCTTGATCGAGAGTTCATCCCATCCACCCGAGGCCACCAGCGGCCAGAGCCGGTCGATCCACTCCGGGCTCAGGTAGAGGAAGCCGACCCCCTTCGGCGCCAGCAACCACTTGTGCGGGCTCGAGGCGTAGAAGTCGCACCCCAGGTCAGTCAGGTCGAGTTGCAGCATCCCCGGCGGATGGG
>JBAQZF010000132.1:0-1633 GCA_049790715.1 Saccharimonadales bacterium (SeqCode)
ATTTCCGGTAGAGTGCGCCCATCGCCGCCGAGTATGCGGTCACGCGGTCCATGAAGCCGGCGTTGTCCGGCTTGTAAATGGTGGCCAGAGCCGCGATGTAATCCCGCTCGCGTTCGGTTGGCTCTCCAATGGATTGCGCCTTCTGGATCTCTTCCCAGCCGAGCTTCATCGATTGGTCGCCGGGCCGTTCCCATATCTGCTGGAAGAGGCTCATCGCGATTCCCCAGTGGGCCATGGCGCAGTGGGGATCGTCCTTGGCGATGCGCTCAAACTGAGGCCGTGCCTCGGCGTACCAGAAATCGTGGAGCAGAGCGATGCCGCGGTTGAAGGGAGCCTGCACCTGCGGCGAGCAGGACTGAGCAAAGGAGACCGTGCCCAGACGCTCCTCGGGCGAGGTGCCTGCGTTGATGTGCATTGAAGGGGAAGACTGGGCCAGCGCGGCAGCGGCTGAAGCAAGGAACAGGGAAAGAGCGATGACTCTCACGGATGGGAATCTCCTTGTTGTACTGAGGGCGTGCCCATTCTACGCCTCCTTCGTTCGATGTTCTGAAATTCGTGAGTGGGTCACCTGCCCCGCTGTTTGAGGGGAAGAGGATATATACTCCCCGGCATGCAACAGTTTTCTACTGGCCGCGAGGCGAAGGAATACCTGATTGATCGGATAGTTACTCAAGCAAGGCACGATGATGTTCCGCTGACAGATGTCGAGCGGACGATGCTGTACTTCTCTGAGACTGCCTGGTCCTTGCCCGACATCATGGACGTGAATGCTGAGTTCGAGAAGAGTTACGACGATGATGAATATGAAAAGAAGATCGCAGGGTTGGTTGGCCGCATTCGAGAAGGTGGTGGAGAGGAGGATGTCTGGGAAGCAGCGGTAAAGCGGTTGCGCGACGAGGACCATTACCTTCTGATCATGATTGATGGCCATCTTCGACATTCTTCAGCGAGGCCCCACGGGGATATTTTGAGGCTTATCCTTACAGCTTTTGCGATTGTTGCTGTGTCCCTCGTCTTGAAATTCGGGTTTGATTCCATAGTTACAAGCGCGCTGGTTTTGAGGGTACTGTCGCTGTTGGCGCTTGTATTACTCATCGCTGTTGCGGCGTATGTGAGTTGGCGAATCCTGCGTTGACTGGTTCGTTCCCGCTCGCGAAAAGCAACCACAGATCTTTCGACTCCGCTTCGCTGCGCTCAAGATGACAGCCGTGTTGTGGGATGGAGAGGGTGATCGACTGACGGAAGAGTGATTCGGTAAAATGTGCCAGGCCCACCCGGGCGCGATGAGATGCGCCGGGTGGGCGTTGGTGTGTGCGACGAATTATTTGGGGTGGGCGATGCGGACGAGGAGGATATCGTGGCTGGGGATTTCAAGAGGCATGTCATTGGTCAGCGTGACGTCCTGGCCGGTCCAGAGGTTTTTGGCCTGCTGATCGCCGTTCAGGTCGAGCTCGGCGAGGTTGAGGTGGAAGGGATGGGTGGAGTAGCGGTCGCTGCCGGCGTTGAGCACGGCGACGGCCATGGGCCACCTGCGGGCACCTCGGAATCGGGTGTACGCAGGTAGACCCAGATATAGAAAATCGAAAGGATGAGGAGGATGCCCGGGACTGGGACGATTTGCAGGGCTACGAGA
>JBAQZF010000133.1:0-2068 GCA_049790715.1 Saccharimonadales bacterium (SeqCode)
CGTGGGCTCGGATGTGTATAAGAGACAGACCAGTCGGCCAGATCGTCCCAGATGAAGTGGTACAGCGTGTTATAGGCTTCGGCGAAGCGGTAGTTATCAAGGTCCTTCCCTATTTTGATCTGTGATGTTCGTAATTTGTCCACTATCCAGTGATCGGCGACTGAAACGGGCACCGCCCCTGCCCTGTCCGGCTCCTCACCGATGATATCTTCGATATAGCGAGCGATGTTCCACAGCTTATTGGCGAAATTACGAGCACCAACCAGCTTACTCTCGTCGTATGGTCGATTATTGCCAGCCGATTCATCGCTGATGATACCCATGCGAAAAGCGTCAGCGCCGTACTGCTCGACCTTATCGATAGGGTTGACGACGTTGCCTTTGCTCTTGCTCATCTTCTGCCCTTCAGGGTCTTGGATGAGGCCATGGAGGTAGACATCGTCAAACGGGATGCTGTCGGTGACGTAGAGGCCGAACATCAGCATGCGCGATACCCAAGGGTAGAGGATGTCAGCACCAGTTTCCATGACTGATAACGGATAGAAATCGGCGTAATCTTGCCCATCAGGATAATCTAATATGGCGTAGGGCCACGAACTGCTGGAGAACCACGTATCGAAGACGTCAGGGTCGCGCCGATAGGTTTTGCCATCTACAGTAATAGTTTCTTCAGTTACGCGCTCGTCGTAAATCCAGTCGTCCGGCTCATCGAGGTTCTGAAAAGCCGGAATCGGGATGCCCCAAGCAATTTGCCGGCTGATATTCCAGTCATGCAGACCTTCCAGATAAGTAGTGAGCTGCTTCTTTTTATTCTTTGGATGAAAATCGATTTTGTTGTCTCGCAGCGTTTTGATAGCTCGCTCCGTCAGCGGCCGCATGTCGATAAACCACTGTTCGCGTAGCAGCGGCTGAATGACCGTATCACACTTGTAGCAGTGGCCAACGCTGTGCTCGTGCGTCTCGGTTTTGACTAAAAAGCCTTGTTTGTCTAGATCAGTCACGATCTGTTCCCTGCCCTGTACGACATCGAGTCCGCGGTAGGCTTCAGGTACGTTTACTAGCTTGCCTTCATGATCAACCACCGATATAAACGGCAAATCGTGCCGCTTGCCGACCTCGAAGTCATTGGGGTCGTGCGCAGGCGTGATTTTCACCGCGCCACTACCGAATTTCATGTCGACAAAATCATCGGCCAGAATAGGGATTTCCCGCTCCGTCAGCGGCAGTTTCACTGTCTTGCCGACCAGGTGCTTGTAGCGTTTGTCGTCTGGATGGACGGCAACAGCAGTATCGCCAAGCAGCGTTTCCGGTCGGGTGGTGGCGACCACTACTTCCCCGCTGCCATCGACCAGTGGATAGCGCAAATGCCATAAATGACCTTTTTCTTGCTTGTAAGCGACCTCGATATCAGCGAAAGCCGTACCATGAAAGGTACAGAAGTTAACCAATCGCTCACCTCTGTAAATCAGCTTTTCGTCCCACATTTTCTTAAACGTAGCGTAGGCCTGGCGAACAATCTTGTCATCGAGCGTAAAGGTGTAATGCTGCCAGTCAACACTAGCACCTAGCCGCCTGATCTGGGTCTCGAAGTTATCACGATTTTGCCGCACAAAGTCCCATATCTGTTGATACAGTTCTTCACGTGAAAAGTCGAAGCGGCTTTTACCCTGTTTAGCTAGTTCTTTTTCGTACACTACCTGTGTCTCGAAGCCAGCATGGTCGGCTCCGGGTACAAATAAGACATTCTCGCCTTTCTGACGATGATACCGGATCAAAATATCCTCCAGCGCCAGTGTCAGACCATGTCCCAGATGCAAATTTCCGTTAGCGTTAGGTGGTGGAATGACGATGGAGTAGCCCTGCCCTGTTCCACGCGGCTGAAAGGCTCCGCTTTTCTCCCAGAGCGCATAGATATCAGTCTCGTACAGACCAGGCTCATAGACTTTCGGCAATTTCATATTCCTCATCATACCACCTCTGTAATTATTCTGAAAATTAGAAGTGAACCAATGATTTTAATCGCTGATTGGCATTGACAAACACACATAAGTTTGCTATTGTAAACAAT
>JBAQZF010000134.1:0-3242 GCA_049790715.1 Saccharimonadales bacterium (SeqCode)
GTACAAAAAAACAAGTTGTCGATCCCGTTCGACACAAGCAGTTGAGCGCTCAGTATTTAAAAATTATTAATGACCTGGAAGCGCGCTATCCAGTTCAGGTTGACGCCTCATTTGCTAAACTGGTTAATTTCAAAACAAATAAGCAGCTACCAATTCATGGCTGGTTTGATTATAAGCAAGGTTATGCTGATCAGCTGGTTCAGCGCTTGATTACAGCAGCTGATTTGCGTCCTGGTGAATACGTCCTAGACCCGTTTACCGGCGTTGGGACAACCCAGGTATCAGCTCAAAGGATGCGGGTTAACAGCGTAGGCCTAGACATTAATCCGGTTGCTTCATTTGCGGCAAGCGTTAAGACGCATCACTACACGCCAGTCGAACTGCGAATAATTAAGCAATTACTTGAAGCCCCAGCCGACAAATACCAACTAACCAAAAAAACCCCAGCATATAAAAAGCTGCGCGACATATTTACGCAGGCCCAACTCCAACAAGTGTTAACTATCAAAGGCTTTTGGGAGGCCATTGATGATCAATCGGTGCAAGGATTTTTCCGACTAGCCTTTTTGGCAATTATCGAGCCGGTGTCTAACCGCGTCAAGGACGGCAATGGCATCAAGATCGCCCACCGTAAAAAACCATTAGAGGATGTCTACGCTTTCTACGAAGCACATTGCCAACGCATGCTCGATGATCTGAATGGCCAAGCAGCATCAACGCCAGCCTTGGTATTAGACGGCTCGTTATTACAAGATGAGATTTCCAAACAAGTCGCGCGATTACCAATCGGCGCGGTCATTTATTCACCGCCGTATGCTAACTGTTTTGACTATCTAGAAGTGTACAAAATGGAAGTCTGGCTCGGCGGTTTCGTCGACGATTATCAGGATTTTTCTCGTTACCGCCAGCTGGCTATCAGGTCGCACGTCAATGCCGCGTTCAGTTCTGAAATTAAGTATCCGAACCCGCATGTTGATACTATTGCTGCGCTCATTGCTACGCACAATATTTGGAATAAACATATTCCAGCCATGCTCCGCGGCTACTTTGACGATATGCGAGGCGTGATGAAGCGGACTTATCAGGTTTCCAGAGATGGCGCGCTGTGTGCTATAGTCGTAGCCAACTCCGGTTATAAGGGCGTCATCGTGCCTACCGACCTGTTGCTGACTGAGATAGCTGAAGCAGTCGGATACAGACTGGAGAAAATAATACACGCCAGAGACATTCGCGCTTCATCGCAACAGATGACGGAGCTAAAAAGCAAACATGGTTTGATGCGCGAAAGCATCATTGTACTAAGGAAATAATATGTCTACCTACCATCACCTTCTGCACAAAACCTATACCCGCTGGTCGGATCTGGAGCAGGCTATTGAACCGATAGTCTCGACCGAAGAAAAGGGCGAAGTTTTTGAGCAGTTTGTCTATTTGTATTTGACGTTGCGAAAGGACTACTATCAGATTGACAAACTATACCGAGCAAAGGATATTCCTGCCGCCTTACGTGAAAAGCTGCAGTTGGAACTAACTGACTATGGTGTTGACGGCGTATTTATCCTGACCGACGGCACCATTGCCGCCTATCAAGCAAAATTTCGCTCCAATCGAGGTACGGCCACCGTTCGTGAACTAGCAACCTTTTGGGCGGAAGCAGCGCAAGCCGATCATAAGTTTGTTATCGCTAATGCAGCGACGCTACCTACGCCAGCCGGTAAGCATGGCTCATCGATACTCGCTGATACATTTGACGCGCTAGACGCAGATTTTTTAGCCGCGCTACAGGTGTTAGCTACCACGACCAAACAGCCAGTTTTAGTAAAAGCTACTCCCGATGCTCACCAAACACGTATGATCGAAAAAACAGTCCAAGGTTTCAAGGCCCATGACCGCGGAAAATTAATTGCTGCTTGTGGTGCCGGCAAAACACTGACTTCGTTGTGGATTATAGAGCAGTTAGAGGCTACAACAGTGCTGATCCTGGTGCCTAGTCTAGCGCTTATCAAGCAAACGTTGGAAGCTTGGGCTACGCACAAGAATCAGCAGTTTTCTTATCTCTGTGTTTGTAGTGACCAGTCAGTAGTTGACGCTAAGGAGTTGGATTATGGCGAGTATGAAGTCTCAGAAGTGGACTTTCCGGTAACTACTGATCCGGCAGTGGTCCAGAAGTTTTTACAGAGTTCCGCCCAACGTAAATACGTCTTCTCTACGTATCAGTCGACGTCCGCGGTGGCTGAAGCGGCGCATGACAGCACCTTTGACCTTGTCATATTCGATGAAGCCCATAGAACGGCTGGTCAGAAAGACGGCAGTGTCTATTCATTGGCTCTAAACGACGAACATATCACCGCCAAAAAGCGTCTGTTTATGACCGCCACCGAACGATTAGTGCAGCCTTGGATCATAGATCGAGCTGCCGAAGAGGACCGAGTCGTATTTTCAATGGACGACACCGCGGTCTATGGCGAATTATTTGATCGCTATACGTTTGGTGAAGCTATTCAAGACGGTGTCATTGCCGATTACAAGATATTGCTAACAGCCGTAACAGCCAGTGAAGTAGAGGGCTTGATACAGGATAATCGCTTGTTGGTAGCTGAGGGCGATACTGACGAGCGCCTATTGACTGCCGAGAATATTTATAAACAAGTAGTGCTGCAAAAAGCTATGAAACAGTACGGCATCACCAAGGCTATTACGTTTCATTCATCGGTCAAACGGGCCAAAGCCTTTGTCAACGGCAGCGGCAATGAATCACTGAGACTTGATGATTTGTATCCTACTATCTGGCCCGAGATTGGAGATAGGGAGCGGTATTTTGATTACGTTGATGGCAGCATGCCAGCCGGTCTGCGTAAACAAAAGCTGCGAGAATTTGAGCGCAGCCAGCTGGGCATATTATCGAATGCACGCTGCCTGACGGAGGGTATTGATGTGCCGGTGATTGATAGTGTGTACTTCGTTGATCCAAAAACTTCTCTGGTTGATATCGTGCAGGCCTGCGGTCGGGCACTCCGAAAATCACGCACCGATACGACGCCCAAGACCGCTTATTTTATCGTGCCGATTATTCTAGGTGATGACGATACTGCCGAAGCACTTGAGCAGAGCAAATTCGAGACGTTGTTAAAATTAGTACAAGCTTTGCGTGGCCAGGACGAGCGTATGGCTGACTGGATCGAAACAATCAATCTTGGTCATGTTAAAGGCCGCGGTGGCGGTGGCAGAAGTTCAGATTCACC
>JBAQZF010000135.1:0-4331 GCA_049790715.1 Saccharimonadales bacterium (SeqCode)
GATTTAGAGCGTAAGTCTAGTTTGGTGTTTGAGGATCAGAAGCGAGATCTTGCCCAACAGATGAAAGATCTTCAGAAAAAACGGGCTGATCTATCTCAGAAAACGGCTGGCAAAAAGAAGATTCTTCAGATTGATATCGTCGAAAGGCTAGAAGACGTTTTGCAATATCATGATGACTGTTTACTGTTAAAGCAATGGCCAGGGAAATGGCGAAGTGATTTTTTAAGCTGACTGTCGGAGAGCTACGAGAGCAGATAAACAGACACAAAAATTAATAGATATGACCGCCATGGGCTGAACCGCTGGTTATTATTTCCGGATTATTAACGCTAGCTACAGGTTTTTACGTTTTATTATTGATTATCTTTATCATTATAAGTCTATGTACGCATGGTAAGGGACTGCAGATTCGTTGACTACCGCGCTTATAGGCAGGATATTATCGCCGACACTATTAATGCTTGCAAGAAACTTGTCGTCGTAGTAGGCTTTCAAAAAAGGAGACTGCTATGGAGCGTGAAGTAATGGAAGTGGGCGTTGCTTGGGGTAATCCGCAAGACTACGTATGGGTTCATCAAACCCCGACCCTATCAGAAGTAAATCTTTTAGAGGAGCGGCAAGTGATCACTCCGACACAGAGACGCACAGCAATAGACAATTCTAATTCTGACTATCCGCTGATGTTGTCCGTTGAAGTTATGCCCGGAGAAGAAAAACGGGTCAAAACTCTCGAAATGGCACAAGCTATCGCGGAAACCTTAGGGACGGTACGAGATAATGTTCGGCTACATCCAGATGCCGCGAAGTTACTGGACGCGGACGCGGCCTGAATTTTTGGATGCTGATCAAAACTCGACCTTTATAATCGCCTACACAGTCACCGCCATTACGGGCATTTTGTGTGAATCAGAAAGTTTCTTAAATAAGTCTTAAACTTCGTGAGCGTGAGCGGTTTGATCTGGTAGAATACCGCGCACATGCGAGGTAGATGGCGCTATCGGTTTCGGCGGACGACATTGCTGCTGGTGCTGTTCGTGGCTTTTCTGTGCGGAATTGGATTGGCGCGTGCTGGGTATGCGATCGCGGGCGTGTGGCTGTGGCTGGCTGGCGGAACATTGGCGCTGGCTTTTCGCGAGCGTACAGTCATTACCTTGCTTTTAGTGGTGCTGTTTGGGGTGAGTCTGGGGCTCTGGCGCGGCTCGCTGTTTACGCGAAAACTAGCAGTCTATGACGCGCTGAATTATCAAAAAATTACTATCACCGCGCAGGCGACTGACGACGCGGTGTATGGCAAAAATTCACAACTGTCTTTTGACGCCAACCACGTTCGTCTGGTGGATGATGGAGCTCAGCTAGCAGGCAAGGTCTCGTTGAGCGGATTTGGCGCCAATGGGATTTTTCAGGGTGATGAAGTGGAGGTGACGGGCACGTTGTACCCGGGCTATGGCGCCTATCAGGGCCGGATGAGCTTTGCTCAAATACATGTCCTAGGGCATCATTTGTCGCTAGTGGCGGAGCTGCGGCAAAAGTTCGCGGCTGGTACGCAGTCAGCTCTGCCAGAGCCACTGGCTTCGTTTGCTATGGGGCTGCTGGTCGGGCAGCGGGCGACACTGCCGGCGGATGTTAAGCAAGATTTACTCATGGTCGGCCTGACACACATCATAGCGGTGTCGGGATACAATCTGACGATCATGCTGCACGCCAGCAAACGGCTGTTCGGGAAGCGTTCCAAGCGCATGGCTACCTTGCTATCTATGGCTTTGATTGGCGTCTTTTTGTTGCTGGCTGGTTCGAGCGCTTCGATTGTCAGGGCAGCAATAGTTAGCATGTTAAGTATTATTGCTAGCTACTATGGCCGGAGCTTTAAGCCCTTAAATCTGATAGCTTTAGCGGCGGCCATCACAGCCTGGGCAAGTCCGTTTTATGTTTGGAGCGACATCAGCTGGTATCTGAGTTTTCTGGCTTTTTACGGCGTGATGGTCTTGGCGCCGCTGGTGCAGGCTCGCTGGCCCGCGGAATGGCGTGAGTCGCTGGTCGCGAGCGTGGCGCTAGAAAGCATTTGCGCTGAAACCATGACACTGCCATTCGTGCTGCATATGTTTGGCCAGATGTCGTTTATCGGTTTGCCGGCGAACGTCTTGGTCGTGACGCTGGTGCCGCTGGCTATGCTGCTGAGTTTGGTCGCTGGACTAGCGGGCATGCTGGCCGGGCCGGTGGCTGGTTGGTTTGCTTGGCCGGCGCGATTGCTGCTGACTTACATGCTCGATCTGGCACATATCATGGCGGGTTTGCCACATGTCTTCGTGGAACATATCGGGTTGTCGTTGCCGCGGATGATTGGCCTGTACGCTGTGACACTGATCATGACCAGGCTGCTGTGGCGCCGGACAAAATCTAGTAAATATGCTAAAATAACAGATATGCAGGAAACTAGTCTACAGGGAGCTAGCCGATGAGTGGTCACAGCAAATGGTCGACAATTAAACGGCAAAAAGGCGCCAAGGATGCTGCCCGCGGCGCGGTCTTCACTAAGCTGGGCAACGCCATCGCCATCGCCGCTCGTGGCGGCACTGATCCAGAGACAAATTTCGCTTTGCGTCTGGCTATCGATAGGGCCAAAGCTGCCAATATGCCGCTGGCCAACATCCAGCGCTCTATCGACCGCGTCAAAGACAAAGACAGCGCGCAATTGCAGGAAATCATGTACGAGGGCTATGGCCCAGGCGGCGTGGCCATCTTAGCGGAGTGCGCGACCGATAACGTCAACCGCACATACCCAGACGTAAAACTGGCTTTTAGCAAGCATGGCGGCAACATTGCCGAAAAGGGTGCGGTGGCTTTTCAGTTTGATCACAAAGGTATGATTCGCGTGAAATCTACAGGAGATGATGTGCTCATGCAAGCTCTAGAAGCCGGTGCTGAAGACGTGCAAGAGGAAGTCGGCGAGTCCGTAATCTACACCGGCCCGAAAGATCTAGCCAAAGTCCGCGAAGCGCTCTCGGCGGCTGGCTTGGAAATCTCCGAAGCCGAGCTGACCTACGTGCCTAACACCACCGTAGCGGTAGCCGACGCCAGCACCGCCGGTAAAATCATGCGCCTGATGGACGCCCTCGAAGCTCTCGACGATGTAGCTGCCACCCACGTAAACTTTGACATCCCCGAGGAGCTGCTCAATGCCTGATGCTAAAACTATAAACATTGCCGGCGTAGTCTTGCGTGACAAAAACGGCCAGTATTTGATGGTTCAAGAGAAACAAGCGCATGTTTATGGTTTGTGGAATATACCCGCAGGACATCAAGATCCAGGCGAAACCTTACAACAAGCTGCCACTCGTGAGGCCTATGAAGAAACTGGTCTGCGAGTTAGGCTGCTGAGCCATAAACCTATACATGTAGGACCCACAGCGACTAAAAATCATGTCTTTCATGCTTTTCTGGCTAGGATAGTCGGCGGAACACTGAAAATTCCTGAAGACGAGATTCTCAATACAGAGTGGCTTACATTTTCGGCCATTAAAAAGCTCAATAAAGAGGGCAAAATACGGGGAACAGTGACTATGGCAAGCATTCAGAAAGCTGAAGATCACTATAAACAGAAAGAAGCTGACTAGAGATCATAATCTTGAATTATTTAAGGAAAAGTTAAAGTTTGGCTCAAGACGCCATGATAAAATGAGGGCATTATGAGTGACGCGGCCGCCACAAAACAAGACATAGCTAATCTGCAAGCTAGTACGAACGCTAGTATTGGCAGCTTGCGGGATGATATGAAAGAGATGTTCGAGGATATCATGCAGGTGTTAGGTACAATGATGACTCGCATCGACGATCGCTTTATCAAGATCGAAGGGCCAGTTATGAAACTGCAAACTGACTTTAGAGAGCTGAAAGCTGAATTCCAGGTGCAGCGTGAAGACACTCGACGCATATTCACCTATCTGGACAGCGTGGAAAAGCGACTGGAAATTCAAGAGCAGGAACGCTTGGTCATGGGCCATCAGTTAGATCGGCTCAATACCTGGACGCGTGATCTGGCCAGACATATCGGGTATCAACTTTCAGCCGAATGAGGATTCTAGGAATTGACCCGGGGACTGGAATCCTTGGGTTTGGAGTGATCGAGGCCGAAAAAGGCAAGGCGAAATTAGTGGACGCGGGAGTGATCCGGACGCCGGTCAAGGAAGATGACGCGGTGCGGCTGCAGACAATTTTTGAGGAATTAACAGATATAATTGCTCAGACAA
Source organism: Saccharimonadales bacterium (SeqCode) (assembly GCA_049790715.1). Classification (GTDB taxonomy): domain Bacteria; phylum Patescibacteriota; class Saccharimonadia; order Saccharimonadales; family UBA4665; genus JBAQZF01. The sequence goes on from JBAQZF010000135.1 coordinate 4,245, forward strand.
AGCCGACAGAAATGGCCGTCGAGAAACTATTTTTCTCACAAAACGTCACAACGGCCATGACAGTCGCTCAAGCACGCGGCGTAGTGC
>JBAQZF010000136.1:0-3989 GCA_049790715.1 Saccharimonadales bacterium (SeqCode)
CGCCAGTACCGAGCACTTTACCGATGTCTTCGGCGAGGGTGCGAATGTAAGTACCAGAGGAGACATCGGCCACTAATTTCACCTCCGGGTAGGTGTAATCAACTACTTCTAATCTGTTAATCGTCACTGTGCGAGGCTCAATAATCACTTCTTTGCCTGCTCTGGCCAGTTTATAGGCTCGTTGACCATTCACCTTGATCGCCGAATACGCCGGGGGTGTTTGCCGTATCGCGCCCACGAAACCTGCGACTGCTTGCTCCAACACTTTTCGTGACGGCTTCTTTTTAGAATCCGCCCCTGGAAATAGAGCGATTTCGCCTTCTGGATCACCAGTGGTGCTGGTTTCACCAAGGCGCATGGTTACTTCATAGGTTTTGTCCAATTTGGAGAATTCACCAGCCCGCCTGGTATATTCTTTCCCAATAAGCAATACCAGCAAGCCAGTCGCGAAGGGATCAAGCGTACCCGTATGTCCCACTTTGACGTTTTTGGGCTTCTTGCCCTCCGACGCCGCGACGATTTTCCGCACGTAATTCACTACGTCAAAACTCGTCCACCCCGCCGGTTTATCTACTAAAAGTATGCCCTGCATGCCGCTTCAGTGTAACAAAGCCAGATTAATTATGTATCACTTCGGTTCCGAGGATTGTCTGACGAGCCGCGAGGCAAGGAGCCCCGCGGAAATCCGAATGGTACATAATCAATCTGGGTTATCAAGCGTTATTGGGAGTTGGTGTCGAAGCACCTTGACCGCCAAACTGGAACGGAATCGGCGGCGGCACTGGTGGCGGAGCTGTTGGATCAATCACTTGAGCACTTTGAGGAGCTGAAAGATCATCGGTCGGCGGAGCCATAGCGGAACCAGATATGCCGGCCAATGGCGAAGAGGACGCGACCGTTGCCGACTGAGTCAAGCCGGTCACCCCGCTGATGCCGTCCAAAGACGAGTCAGTCGATGATTGCGGCAGGCTTGATGGGGCTGGCTGAGAGGTATCTGTCACGCTCGAAGGAGACGGGTGCAGATCACCGCTCAAGGGCTGGGCATTCAAAGCCTGAATAGGCGCGGGTGAAGCAGTATCCGGACCACTGTTTAGCGCCCTGCTCACTTCGTCGCGAGCCGCTCCCGCGTCGAGATGCGGGCTGTTGACCGATGCTTCCAGCTCGGTAAGCGTGTGGTTCGTGGCGCTAGGAGTGGTAGGAATGGTGGACGGCAGAGGAGGCTGACTAGGTTCTGGAGCTGTCCAGTCTGGAGGCGGCGGGGTCGGATATGACGTGGATGCGGGCTGTAATTGTCCAGAAATCGGTTCGGTCGCCGGAAGCTGAGCGCTGCTAGAACGCTTCATGAGCGGCGGCGGCTGTGTGCTAGGCAGGCTGAGTGGGTCGATTGACGGATCAAGCGCTTCGACGCTAGTATTGGCCGTCAGCATACCGCCCATAGTCGGCGGTTCGGTCACCAGTTTTGGCCCTGCTGACAAGTGGTCACTTGTCGGCGCAGCAGCGCCTACCGCGGACTCATTTTCGACAGGAAGCTGCGGCGATGGCAGCTCCAGGGCTGGCTCCACCTTGTCGGATGTCGATTTCTGATCGCCTGAAGATTCCGCCTTAGCATTCAGCTGTGAATCATCCTTTTTTTCATCATCTTGATGCTGTATACGAAGCGCGCCATCGTCTGATTTTGGCGCGTCACTAGACGATTTAACTAGCTTTCCACCGCCGTTATCTTCAGAGGAATCATCAGATTTCTTGCTCGAGTCAACATCCTGCAGTTGCGTAGCCACTAATTGTTGATTAGCCCCTGCCGCCATCAAAGCCGCGCTAGCGCTCATAGTCTGCGAACTGGTCTTATCATTGCTAAAGCGATCTGTCTCGGCCACGATACCAGTCAGCAGTGCCGTCGCGATCTGATTATCAAACAAATCTTTGCCCATACCCTGCGCCAGTTCGGTTACCAGTTCGCTGAGACTACTAGCCTGCTGGTCATGCCAGTTGATGCTGCCTACGCCCCCGTCAGGCGCGGTGTTGATACTAGCGACGGTGGCGTCGTGCAAGATACGCCCATGAGCCGTAATCGCTTCGTCCAGATCTTCCTGCTGCCGCACGCCCAGCGCCACTACCACGTCGACATTGAAATCGCCCTGGCTAAACTCTAGATCCTCCTGGCTAATCGACGTTTTATAAGGGGTAATGAAGATACGCACCACGTCGTCTTCGACCTTGTAGCGCAGCTTGTCGGCCTTGCTTTTGTCGAGCGCGATGATGAAATCACGTAGCGAATCAGTATTTTTCTCTAGCGTTTCTTCAGGCTTCAAAAACTCGATCGTCGACGGCACCGAACCGCTAAAAACAGCCGCCGCGTGCTTGCCCAGCTTGTTGAGCAACAGCGTCAGCCCAAGACAAGCCGCCAACTGGTCAACCGACGGGTTACGACTGACCGTCACCAACACGTTATTGGCGTTTTTAAGCTTGTCGGCAAGCTGGGTTCGAGCGTCGTCCATATCTGTAATTACCGTCAGTTTTTGTTGTTGCTACTTTCACCTTTGAGCCTACCATAAAAGCTTATGTCTGTCCATCACTATTTTACCGGTCGATAGCCGCCTCCTTTACAATCAAGGCAACCGTCTGATATAGTCACACTCGAAACTAATAAAAAGCATACGCTTTAAAAAGGAACACCATGCCCATTATCAAATCAGCCAAAAAACGCGTCCGCACTGCCCGCAAAGCCGCCGTACGCAACAGCAAGACCCGCCGCGGCCTCAAAAGCGCGCTGAAAGTCTTCGGTAAAAGCCCGTCAGCTAAATCCCACAGCAGCGCTCAAAGCGCTCTCGACAAAGCCGCCAAAAAAGGCGTCATCCACAAGAACAAAGCCGCCCGTCTCAAGAAGCGCGCTGCCTCAAAAGCCAAAGCCGCCGGCGTGAAACCCGGCAAATCCACAGCCAAAAAAGCTTCAGCCAAAAAAGCCGCTCCAAAGAAAACCACCACCAAGAAGAAATAAAGAACCTTCAGCTCGCTCTACTTTTTTGTATCTACATCCTTAGCTGAAGCCATACTTGAGCCCGTTAAGAGAGCCAGATGTTCAGCAGCCCTGATAGCTCGCCGTTTCTGTTCTTTTCTATGGCTGGGTGACATCCTGCTAAATATTCCCGAGGCTTCATACCACTTAGGAAAACGCTTAAACTTTGTGATTTGACCATCTAGGTTGAGATAAAATTGCACGCTATCTCCTGACGGATCTCGATATGTATTCCCTGTCAAAGTATTACCAACAAGTTCATCCACGACAAGAATCGCAGCCCCAAAACTCAAAGCGTGTTTTCTTACCGCAAGCTCTCTCAGACGACCATCTGATAAAGGTTCAAGACCTATTGATCGTTCCTCGATAGTTGCAACACTAGCTAAAAAATGTAAGTTTTCGAGTGCCTGAGGACTTAATTTATCGGCGGGAATATTCATTTTAACTATATTATAACGATATTTATTATTTGGCAAGTTTGAGGAGGTAGTGCTGGAGGGCTTCGTCGGGGTCGGTGGTGGTTCGTTTGGTGACGATATCGATTTTTAGGAGATCGGCGATGAGGTTTTTGAGGTCGGCAAGGCTGAGACTACGAGCGATACCCTGGCTTTTACGAACCACGAACGGGTTCAGCCTGGCTTCTTGAGCAATCTGATCAGTTGAGCGATCGCCCGCGGTTTTGATAATGGCCAGTACGTGTAACTGCCAGGCTAACATGGCGATAATCTGCGGCGGTTCAACCTTCTGCGCACGCTGCTCGGCATACAATTTCAATACGGTTTTTGTATTACCGGCGAAGGCCGCTTCTAATAGCTGAAAGATGGTGCTTTGGGGCGCGGGATCGGTGAGCAGCTCTATGGTCTTTCGCGAAATAGTCGCGTCGTAGAGCAGCAGTTTTTCCAGTTCGTTTGATACTAGTTGCTGGTTGACCCCGACCCGTTCGACGAGATAACGGGCATCAGCAGTGCTCAGAGAG
>JBAQZF010000137.1:0-4723 GCA_049790715.1 Saccharimonadales bacterium (SeqCode)
GGCTTAAGTAAGCTCTATATCACAGAACAAATAGCCGCCGAAGATGACAAAGAAAACAGAGATAGGTATACGACGAGAAGAAGATGGGCGGCTACTGCGTTGCAGTGTTCCCAAGAGCTTATCGATGGGGCAACATATAGAGATCACGAAGCAGTATTCAAGATCATTGAAGATTATGCTGCCCCAGAAGATGTTGAGCTGCAAGAGTTTACCTCAAAATATAAAGAAGCTGCCGGCTGCCTGGACGATGAGCTTGTAAGCTACCTGCAGCAATACGCTCGGATTATAAGTAGTGGTGATCTGATGTGGCCGACGCAAGGCTGGAGCGGTGCGCCCGAAGAAGAAGCGGTAGTCAACAAGCTGAGCGTTAGACGTGATGAGGCTACGCGACGACTTAATGAGCTCGAAAAGCTCATCAACCAGAAGATCACAGTTTAGCATACAATTGTTTTGTGCTGGTTGACAGATTAAAACTCAGATATACTGTTTATCAGTATGGCAACACTAAAAGAACTGCGTGACGAGCGCTTACGGAAGTTGGACGAGCTGAAAAAGCTTGGCGTCAACCCATATCCAGCCACAGCCAAACGGACGCACGATACGCAGCATATACTGACCAAATTTGCCCAGCTAGAAGGCCAGCAAGTTACCACTGTCGGCCGCATTGTCTCAATCCGCAAATTTGGCAAAATAGCCTTCATTGCCATCAAGGATGACGGTGATGAGATCCAGCTATTTTGGCGACAGGATGAAGACGTGAAAGCCGATCGTGCTAACAGCGAGTTGCTTTTGGGCGACATCGCGTTGCTCGATGTTGGAGACTTCGTCGAAGCGACCGGTAAAGTCATAAAAACTCAGACAGGCGAAAAGTCGATAGAAATTCAAAAACTACGTCTACTCACTAAGTCATTGCGTCCAATGCCCACTAAACAGGATGGTTTTACTAACAAAGAAGAACGTCTGCGCCGCCGCTATGTTGACATGAACGTCAATGAGGACGTTCGCCAGCGTTTCATTAGACGTTCCAAGTTTTGGCAGGCTACTCGTGATTTTCTGAACGAGCAGGGTTTCGTAGAGCTCAATACGCCAGTGCTGGAGCACACTACCGGCGGCGCCGACGCGAATCCGTTCGTGACGCACATGGACGCCTTAGACCAAGATTTCTATCTACGCATTAGCCACGAATTGCCACTTAAAAGACTGATTGGCGCTGGTTTCGAAAAAGTCTATGACATTGGCCCGCGCTTCCGAAACGAAAACTTTTCTGACGAACATCTGCCGGAACATATAGCTATGGAGTGGTACTGGGCCTACGCTGATTGGCGCGATGGTATGCGGTTTATGACCGAGATGTATCGCTACGTACTGGAAAGAACGTTTGGCACATTGCAATTTAAACTCGGTGAGTTCGAAGTCGACCTGAGTAAAGACTGGGAAGAATGGGATTATGCCGAAGTCATTCAGAAACACTACGCTATCGATGTCTATAACTGTACGCTGGAGGAAATCAAGAAAGCGCTCGCCGACAACAAACTCGAAGTCGAACAAACCGAAAATAAAGCTCGCGGTATCGATAAGCTCTGGAAAAATATTCGTAAGACTGTCGCTGGACCAGTGTGGTTGGTCAATACGCCGACATTCATCAGCCCCTTAGCTAAAACGAATCCTGATCGTCCGGAGACCGTACAGCGCTTTCAGCCGATTATTGCTGGTAGCGAGTTAGGCAATGGCTTCAGCGAGCTCAACGATCCGCTGGACCAGCTGCAGCGCTTTGTCGAGCAACAAACAATGCGAGACAGCGGCGACAAGGAGGCCATGATGCTCGATATTGATTATGTCGAAATGCTAGAATACGGCATGCCGCCAGCTTGTGGCTGGGGCTACGCTGAGCGAGTTTTTTGGGTTTTTGAGGGCGTATCAGCTCGCGAAGGCGTGCCATTCCCTAATCTGCGCCACGACATCGACGAAACTACCAAAACCATCTATTCTGATATTAAGTTTAACTAACTTTACAATTAGATTCGTAATGGTAAAGTTAGTTGATAAACCAGAGGATTTACTATGTCGGAACACAGGGATCCAGACCAGTATACGAATGAGGCTGTGTTCTTTGAGTTCAATACCAGAGACAGTATCGCTCAGCGTCGTTCAGTTGAGATTTATGAAGGCAGTGGTGTTGCCTGGTGGTCTCGGGTACGCTCAGAGCGCTACGCTGAGTTAATAGAACCCCAACTGATGTATGCGACACCAGATTTAGGTCATCGAGTAGTTTGGGTAAAACATGCTGGGCTCATAGAAGATAGAGACGAAAAACCTGAGCCGTACGTTACATATCATGTAGTATGCGATTGCGCGGTCGAAGCCGAACAAGACCCTCATCCTTCGAGTAGTTTGTATTGCGAGTACGTTGATAACGTGCTCAATCAAAGAGCTCAAGAGCTTGCCGCGCGACACCGACTACCCGAAACGCTTGGTACTTTGACTACTTTTGACGAAGAAACATTCGACCTGCGATTAACGCATCTGGGGCAGGAATTAGCTATTCGGGCGATCGCGAGTTTGCTAGAAGTAGACAAAAAACATCCGAAGACCTGGGCTGCCAATCGCGTGAATGGTCTTCATGAAATAGATATTTTAGGTGTTTTCATCAATCAAGCCGCTAAAGAAGTAATGCCCTTATTAGAGCTTATGGAACAGGGAAAGATAGTGGAGATCGACGGTGATAAAGTCAAGCTCGCGCCTCAGCAATTAGGCAAAATTTGACTGTATTCACGAGACGCCAAATTGGTGTCCGTTTAGCAGTCCCTGTATCATAAAGTAATGATTGACGTGTCCGACGAGCAGTTTCAGGAATTGATAGACCAGGCGCTCGGCGAGTTGCCAGGCGAGCACGTCAAAAACATCAAAAACGTGGCGATTTTGTACGAAATCGAGCCGACTCCCGAGCAGCGGATTACGGCCAAACTAAAGCCCTACCAGACGCTCCTGGGGCTGTACGAAGGCGTGCCGCTCAGTCAGCGCCAGGGTCAGAATAGGTTGTTTCCCGACAAAATCACGCTGTTCAAGGGCCCGCTCACGCGGCGAGCGACTACGCCCGCCAATCTCAAAGAAGACATAAAGCACACGCTGTGGCACGAGATAGCTCATTACTACGGGCTTGATCATGACCGCATCGCCGAGCTGGAATAGAGCCAGGCTGCGACCTCTTGACAGAGGGTGTACTATCTCTGTTATCAGGGGGAGCGCGTATCTCCAGGCCACGCCAGCGATGCCGTATACTACAAAGACATGCGCGCTACAAAACGAATCGCTCCACGAAAGAAGCCGACAGATAGACGTGGGGGTCTGTGGGACAAGATTTGGAGAGACCGCCAGGGCCACGTCGTGCTATTTCAGGCGCCAAATATATGGATTATCATCTGGGCGCTCGCGACGGTACTTCTGTTATTCACGAATGGCGATCTGGCGGACGGGTTGCGGGTGGTAGCTCGCGTAGCTTTGGCGGGCTGGGCGGTATTGGAGATTACGACTGGCTTGAATTATTTTCGACGGATTTTGGGCGGAATTATCCTCTTGCTTACCATAGGCGCTATCTTTAAAATGTAGTCAGGATTACAAAAAAAGGAGGGGTATCATGAAAGCAGTATGGAACGACATCGTTATCGCCGAAGCTGACAAGGCTGATCTGATTTATATTGAAAAGAATTGGTATTTTCCGCCCAGTAGCGTCAAAAAAGAGTTTTTGCGCGAGAGTCCGACACCGTACACCTGTCCCTGGAAGGGCGTGTGTCAGTATTTTGACGTTGGCCAGAATGATAATTGGAGCAAAGACAGCGCCTGGAGCTATCCAGACCCTAAGCCGAGTGCCATAGAGAAAGTTAAAAAGGATTTTACTAACTACGTGGCCTTTTGGCGCGACGTGCAGGTGACAGAGTAAGAGACGTGCGACAAGCGATATTCGCCGCCGGCTGTTTTTGGGGCGTGCAGTACTATTTTGACCAAGTTCCTGGTGTTCTCAAAAGTACGGTCGGCTACACTGGCGGCCACACTGAGAATCCTAGCTATGAGGAGGTCTGCACGCACACGACTGGACATGCCGAGGCAGTATTGCTGGAGTTTGACCCTGAGAAAGTTAGCTATGAGACGCTATGTCGGCAGTTTTTCCGAATGCACGATCCGACACAGCTCAATCGACAGGGGCCGGATGTTGGCGACAGTTATCGCTCAGCGATTTTTTATAAGGATGAAGAGCAGCACCGCGCCGCCGAATTAGTCGAGAAAGAAGTCGCGCCAAAATTTGATAAACCGATTGTCACGCAGATCGTACCAGCCGCGAAGTTTTATCCAGCCGAAGATTATCATCAGAAGTATGCTGAGCGCACGGGGCGGGGCATGTGTCATATTCCCTATGAGCCACTGAAGTAGCAGGATACGTAATTACCCCATACGTAGGGTCAGGCGAAGTGCAGCCCGACCTCCGTCAGGAGGCCGGCGTGAAACGCACTACGTATGGGGTAATTACGTATCCTGTCAGTACCATGTACACTATAGGCAATGGCCGCAATTATTTTTGATTTCGACGGCACGATTGCCGACAGTTTCGAGACAGTCATACAGATTTTTTATGATCTAACTGGTCGACAGCAGCCCTTGCCGCCTGCCGAGATTGAGCGTTTACGCGGTATGCCGCTGCGCCAGATTACCAAAGAGCTGCATATTCACC
>JBAQZF010000138.1:0-5011 GCA_049790715.1 Saccharimonadales bacterium (SeqCode)
CTCCCAGCACCCCGAAATCATTGCCAGCCGTCAACCCATTGACCGCCACGTCGTAGCTAGCCGTTTCGCACAATCGATGTCCTGTCAACGCCTGACCGATGTCGACATATGGCACCTGAGCCGCGCCAGCAGCTTTTTTGACAGCGTCATTTAGGTAATTAGTCAGCTCCACCGCGAATTCCAGCTCGCTTTTCCCCATCTGCACATTGAGCGCGCAACTACCCGCGTCGTCCACCACTTGCGGATAACCAATGGCGTACAGATGCGTGCCAGGCGCTTCAGCCAGCAATTGCTTGTACAGCGCTGTCCAGCGCGGCACTGTCCGATCTATCAGCTGCGTCACTTCCAACCGCGCTTCATAGGTGTTATAGCAAGTATCATCGCTCTGATGCCGGGTCAGTTTCGGCACCACGCAATTTTGCAAAATATCTCCAAATCCCACGTCATTGCCGCCAACCGAGACCGTCATCACCCGCGGCTGATACTGTCTGACAAACGCCTGCTGCGCCACATATCCAGGCACAAAATTAGCCATCACCGAATCCAGCAACGTCGGCTGCGTCTGCTGCAATTGCCCCAAACTCAACCCTCCCTTCACCTGCCCTCTATAACTATCACTAGTGCTGCCGATATCTTGGATAACCGCCCCCGAACAAGCCACCGAATGCCCGCCCGCCGCGCCAAACAGATCGCGCGTCAGCAATAACGGATATGAATTAGCCGACAGATGACAGATATTGTCACTAGTATCCGTCCCAGCCAGGTAATTAAAAGCACCCTCGCCAGAGGTATACGAATCCCCCAGCCCGATATAATCCGTCAAAAAATCAATGCTCCCCGACGGCGCCAATTCATAGATTCCATCCTGGCCAGGATCAGACGCCACCACCTCAAAACTCAGCAAGCCCTGATTCACGAACCGCACGTGCCGAACCGACCGCAATTCACCGGCGTGCCCATCAACAAAGGGCCAATACTCATGCGCCTGGCACCACTGGGCCGCCGGATGCTGGCCATTATCGCTACACATTGTCAGATCATACACTTTGAACTGCTGCATTGACTCATTCACGATTGCCACGTACCGCCCATCATCGCTGATCGTCACCCGAGACTTAAACAGTGCCGGATTGCCCTGCACGATAATCGCCGGCGCGAACGTCCGTACCTCCAGCGTCGCCAGATTAACCCGCACAAACGACCCCGTTAGCGTCTCCACCACCATCCAGCTGCCATTATCCGAAAAAGCCAGTGTCTGCGGATTGACAACCAGCCGCTGCCCGCTAGCATCTACCAGCAGCAACTCCGCTGGTGCCGTCAACCGCTTGGCCGTCAGTCGCCCAAAGGCGTCGCGCTCGTCATGCAGCGCACCCAGCGGATTTTTATACAGACTGATATAATCTCCGTCAGTGCTCAAAGAATCAATCGCGATCAGATCCATCGCCTTCGGCCAGGGCACTAATACCTCGCCTCCCACGTACGGTATCAATGGCAGCGCCTCGTCCGTCCCATTAAAGATAGCCGTATTGCTGTCGCTGTCCATGGTGCCAAAAGCCGCCGGCGTGAAACATCTCGTTTGCATATCATTGCTATTGACTAGCCGGAACGTCTGCAGACTGCAATCCATATTATTAAAAAAATTCGGTTCGTTTTGAGCGCTCGCCACGTCACTTACCCTGCGCAACGCTGTAGCTTCCGGATTCGCCCAAGCCGGTGCCAGCGTTTGCCCACCCCCCGTTGCTGCCCGCGCCACCATAACAGATATAACTAAAGATAAACAGATTACAGCCACCGCCACCAGACACCAAAATCGTCGTCCAAAAAGTCGAATTTTTTCCATAAGTGTCCCCGACTATCCCCTGTCAAGCATCCCAACGCAAGCATAAGCGACCACAAAATCCAAAAATTTAAGCAAAATTTAAGAACCCAATTGTTTAAAAAGGCTTATTAAGACTGGCAAAACCTCCCCTGTTATACTGTAGCTATGCCCGCCAGCATCTTTACCAAAATTATCAGAGGTGAAATCCCCTGCCACAAAATCTACGAAGACGACAAAACCTTCGCCTTCCTCGACATCCACCCCGTCCAGCCTGGCCATGTCCTGGTAATCCCCAAAAAACAGATACCATTTGTCTGGGATTTACCACCGGAGGACTATCAAGCACTGATGGTCACCGTCCAAAAAATAGCCCACCACCTCAAGCAAATTCTCGACAAACCTTTCATTGGCTCTCAGATAGTCGGCATCGATGTGCCCCACGCTCATGTCCACCTCATACCTTTCTCCACCACCGAAGAATTCCGCCGCAAACCCGATATGCAGGCCGAGCCCGATCATGACGCCTTGACCCAGATGGCCAAAAAACTAGCGTTCTAAGGTACAATATTCCTATGAACTTCATGTTCGCTTTCTTCTTTGGCGCTGGCGTAGCTGCTTTTACCTATACCAGAATGGGCCGCCGCGTCGGTTACGGCAATACCGCGAACGTAGTGACAGTAGTTGGCGTGGTTTTTGTACTCTCAACTATAGTTTTCTACACCGTACTAGCGCTTTTCCTCAAGAACTAGCCATTTAATATCAGTTAAAACTTGGCTTTCATCACCTTAGCTGGTACTATATGGCTATGGATGAGACGGGCGGGGTGGTTCAAAGCGCCGATGTAGTTAGGCAACACGAGCCAGAAAAGGCTTTGGCGCAGCGTTTGCAGCAAGCGCGCCAGGCAGCTGGCCTCACGCAGCAACAGCTCTGTCAAAGGGCAAATCTAAGCATCTCCACCTTGACCAAAATCGAGCGCGGCGCCATCAAAGCCCCGTCGATCTTCACTGTCCAGGCCATCGCCAAGGCAGCACACACTACTCTTGACGAGCTAGTGGGCCAGCCCACCGACAAGCGCGCGCTGCTCAAAACCAAAAGTGGCGCCAGCTTTATTTACTTCGATATCAATGGTACGCTGGTGCACTTTTTCCAACACGCGTTTACGCGCATCGCGCAGGATACCAACGTGCCGGCCGATGTAGTGGAGTCCGGTTTTTGGCATTTCAATGATGATGTCTGCCGCGGTACTCTGAGCATCGATGATTTCAATACGGCCATGCGTCAGCGCTTGCAAACTGAGCAATTTGACTTCAAACGCTACTATCTGGAGGCAGTCGAGCCCGTCAAACCGCTGCAGGAGCTACTACTATGGGCCAGCGAGCGCTACCGTATCGGACTGCTAACCAACATCATGCCCGGCTTCGTGTCCGCCATGCTGCAATCCGGTGTCTTGCCGAACATCCACTACGACGCTATTGTTGATTCTTCCGAGGTCGGAGTCATTAAGCCCGAGTCGCGGATCTATGAGATCGCCACCGAGCGGGCTGGCGTCCCACCCGAAGAAATTATCCTGATAGACGACACGCGTGGCAATTTGGCTCCAGCCGAACACCAAGGCTGGCACGTCCTGCTCTTCGACGCCTACCAGATGGACGACTCCATCGCCAAACTCCGCGCCGCCCTCGAGCCCGCCACCTAAGCAGGTGTTAATAAGCGTATGTGATACTCTGTAAAAAGCATATCCATATAATAAGAAACTTGAAAAATAAATAGTTATAGTGTATAGTAGGTTATTATGGCCTACGAAAAACCTGTCATTTTACCTGAAACTGTTCAGCCACAGTCCGAACAAAGAGCCGAACTTCACGATTTGGAGGTCACGCGGTTGACTCCGCGGATAGAAACAAGAATGGCAGCGACAACTGCCGCTCCCGAAACGTGGCAAAGACTTTCGATTATCACTGATGAACTATTTCGGCACAGCAAGAAACATTACGCTCACTCACTGCGCGTAGCTCTATACACCCATGATCTTGCGGTAGCTGAGGGTCAGCCAGGCGTCGAATCTGGTGACTACCTCGCTGCCGGTCTCGGTCACGACGTTGGAAAAGTCGCTGTCGATACGGCTATCTTGGAAGCAACCCAAGGTCTGACCGATGAGCAGTTCAAACGGCAAGCTATACACCCCAAAGTAGGGTTCCTGATGTTGCGGCAGACAAGCCTGAAGCTAGCGTTGGTCGCTGGCATGCATCACTTGTATCGCAAAAACGGCTATGGCATTGATATTGCTAAAGATAAAGACATCCCAACAGATCTAGATCCAAAAGTGATAGCCGATGCCATCGCTACCGCGAAGTTACTAATGATCGCCGACAGTTTTGATGCTGCTGTTACGAGGCGTGACGGTAGGAGCAAGGCGTCTTTTGGAAATATGGAAGGCAAAAGAAGAGAGTTGGTGGAAGCTTTCCCGGAAGAGGTTGAGAGAATTGATTGGCTTTTCGCGCATCGCCTGCCCCCGACTCCTTCGCTCGATCTAAGCGCAAAACGTATAGGTCGACAGCTCATAACGGCGCAGTAACATCGAAGCACTACTGTTCGGAATCAAAGCGCGCTACTTCTTGGTGGATGCTTTCCAGAAGCTCTGTGGCTTCAGTAAGCTGGGTTTTTGTCTGTTCAACTACCGTCTTTGGGGCGTTATTGACGTAGTTTTTATTCTTTAAGCGGGCTTCTAATTGCTTAATGACGGCTTCTTGGCGGGCGCGCTTGCCTGCCAGCTCTTTCTGATAGGCCTGAGCGGCCGCAGGGTCGATGTCGAGCCAAGCGTCGTGTCTGGTACTAGTCAGGCGTATACCCTGCCCTTCTGGGGCTTCTACGACGTTCTGAAGGCGGCTGAGCTGTTTGATCAGATCAGCATTATCGGCTATCAGGGGCGCGTCGGTATAGTACAGGGTAACGCTAGAGGTCTTGAGGGCTTTGAGGATGAATCGTACTTCGGTGACAATGGCTTGGAGTTCGGTAAAATCGGCTGCCTGGCGTTTGCCACTGGTCAGGGGTTTACTCAAAGTACGGCTAGCTAGGATAGAATCTTCTTCCCAGGCTAGTGTCTGCCAGATGGTTTCGGTCAAAAATGGCGCGAACGGATGAGCCAAGACCAGTACTTGTTCTAACAGATATGCCAGCAACGGCTTATTCGGT
>JBAQZF010000139.1:0-14633 GCA_049790715.1 Saccharimonadales bacterium (SeqCode)
GGTACGGGGTGGACAGTCGTTATTTACGAGCGAGACGACGGCTCAGGAACAAACGGTAACCGACGGCACCAGCTGCCGTAACAGCAGCGAAGATACCAACGACCGCGCCAGGACCAGTGTTGACCAACTGCGTAGGAGCAGCAGGCGTCGCAGGGGTAACTGGAGTAGCCGGAGGCGTTACCGGAGGGGTCGGACAGGTAACTTTTGCTTTGAAGTTTACAAACTCTGTAGTTGAACCGCTCAGGGTACCAATGTTGACTCCATTTGAAGCGATCGCATCAGGCAAAGTCTTAATCGCACTGCCCTTATCGTCGTAAAGAACAGTAGTACCACTCTCCAGGCTCTGGGTTTGGCCAGCACCTAGGTTAACGGTAGCTGAGTCGGCAGTACCGGAAGTACCACCAAGATCAGTCGTAGCAGTAGCAGTGCTTAAGCCACCGCCACTAGGCAGGGTAGCCTTAAGGGTGACATTGTTCAGAGCGCCAAACTGAGTGTTGCTCAGCTGCATACTGTACTGAACTTCATCATTACAAGTAGCAGTGACAGCATTAGCGTAAGCGCCCTTCTGAGTTAAGTTTTTAACCAAGTAATTGTCCCCGCCAGCTAACTGACCAGGACTTCCTGCAATCGCAGAACCAGAAGTAGCTACTACTGACACAACAGTCAAAGCAGCAGCAATTTTAGAAATTTTAGACATAATTATGTCTCCTTCCAATATATTATTGAATTATTTTATACAAACTAGATAGTCACTGATCTTCAAACTTGGGGGTAAGACTGCTCGAGTAGATTAATGTTTAAAAGTGCGGTTGCACAAATAAACTCTACTCGAGCAGTCGGTGGTGGCGCTGGTACGCAGAAGTGGAGAGCTTACGCCCAACATCACTCTACGCACTCAGCGCCACCTTACCCGACTACTTTGTCTCCTTTCTCAGAAAATTACAGATTCGCCTATACTTGCGTGGGGTATCTGATCCCGAAGGTATCCGTCTTGACGTCCGAAGCCGTCCCGAGAGTCGCCGTATAGGTGACCGTCATTGAGGTCGGCTGGTCCGCATCCGATGGAGCATACAGGATGTAGCACTCTGTGTTGTTGCCCGAACCGAGCGAGAACGTGACACTCGACTGTGGCGTAGTATTGTCACAAGTCGAGACACCTCCGATCCCGGGATCGATTGTCAGCGAACCACCAGCCGCGCTCGCGTTGACCGCAATGCTAAGCTGGTTAGAGTTTTTGCCAACTGGGATCATGTTCTCCGAAGGAGTGTTCGTGATGAGCACCATCGGCGGAGATGATCCCGAAGGAGGCGGCGTCTGATTGCAATTGCCCTGCTGGTAGTTGTTGATGGTATTTCCTGAGCCGTTCACGATCCAGATGTTCGAGCAGTTGCCGTTGACCTGGATGATCGTGCACAGATTGGTGTTGCCATTGTAGCTACCGCCAAGCGCCTCGCAGTTCTGCTCGGCAGTGTTCTGCTGAATGTTACAGCTACCAGGGCTATAGACAAGCATCCCATTTGGACACGTGAAGAAAACCTGGGGTGCTGGCACAGAAGCTGGAGGCAGAGGTGCTGGGCACGTAGCCTTGACCTTGATAGCAAGTTGAGCCTTGAATGCTGCTGCCACCTTGGCACTGAGCAAACCGCTTACCTTGCCCCAAGTACGGGCACGAAGCACACCACTGATATTGACCGTAACCGTAATGATCTGCTTACCGCAGACCTTGAACTTCTTGGTCACGACCTTGTGGTAGCGAAGCACCGTTCCCTTGGAAAAGCGATGAAACGCTGGCGGTGCCATGTGGTACAGCCGCGGGTTACTGCAGTTCGTGCAGACGTAGACTCTCACCTGCGTCTGCAGATTGATGAGCACCAGCATGCGGCTGTGGATGTTGCAGTCTTTCGTATCTTGAGCGCTGGACACGCCGCCGTTATCTCCCACACCAGAGTTGGTACTCCCTGCGGGGGCACCATTACTGTATCCGGAGGGCTTGAAATCCTTCGCGTTGAAGGAAGTCGCGCCTGCTTGCTGTGCCAGCTTGCTCGCCAGACCTGGGTCGTCTTGCGCTCGAGAGCGAAGGGTTGACCATGCCTGGGTAGCGTTGCTCTTGGACAGGCCGCCCGGCACCACGCTATGCAGGCTCGAAGCCTGAGCTGAAGTGCCAGCGACACAGAAAAACATGGCCACCACGAGGGCAACCAGGACCAACATGGGCTTGAAATGCCGCACGCCGATCACCTTCCTTTCCATTGTCGTGGTAGCCAAGGAAATATCCCTGACCACCTGGGTGGTATTGGTACTGCTGTACTGCATGGCCACACCTCCCAATTGGTCGGGGACCGGCTCGGCCAGTTCGTAGCTCTATAAGATCTAGAGATGAAACGAGGAAAAGATGATCACTAGGTCACCTGCTCGTCGTTTCATCTCTGCGGTCAAATAAAAACAAAACCAGTTAGCCTCGCAGACAGAAATTCTAAAGAAAGAACAAATTGTAGTCGGGTTTGGTTGGATCTGATTCTAGGAGCACCGTAGGGTACTCAACCAGTCTCAAAGACCCATGACTATCTAGTTTGCGGATTACGTACTATCGCCGAAACGATAGTTTCTAACGTGCTAGCAAACTAAACATTTTCCAAACTCTTTACATATAAATTGTTAAGCTGCTCCCCTTCGCTAAGCCCTGGATTCACCTTCGGTAAATCTGGGAGGTTTCCACCCCTTCGCCTATGAGCGAGGATGTCTATACTTTAGCACAGCATACATATTTTGTCAAGATGCTAGTGCCTATTTTGTCTACTCAGACAAATGCCACTTTCAGAGAAGTTTTCAAAGGGTACTTCAAACCTGTACGGCTAGCATATGTTTTACCTTTTAACAGAGACGTAGCAGAGGTAGCTCTCTAGTACTAGCCTTCTAATACTAGTGACTCACCCCTGTTATTTTTAACACTACGTGCATGTAGCAAAAGATAAAGAACTGAAGATAATTTAGCGTATACCAACGACCACTTTCGCAGTAAGCAGGCTACTTGCCTTTCGGCATAATTACCCAGACCGTATCAACTACCTGGCTGGCTCGTAACCACCCCGCACTGCGTAAACTCTTGTCAAAGGTCCGGCCCGGCTCTTGGTTCGGATCGTGGATTCGGAATTTGTGATCAACAATTTCATTCGTTTCAAAATAGTGACCAGCATGCGTAATAATACTATCAGGCGCGCCGTCAGCCAACATGATCACCGCGCCACCGTTTTTGATAGCCCGCGCCGCGCCACCCGAATCTATAGTAGTCTTGTATTCGCGCAGGCCGTAATGACGAGCACTCAACGGTGCGGCTCCAGCCATATACGGCGAGCCGTTGATACCTCCAGACATAGTGAAGTATTGCTTGATAATAGGATGCATCTGGGTTGGCGTTATCTCTTTATCTAATTCATAAGAAACCGCGTCCGCCAAGGAGACATCGCCACAGCCTTTGCCGCTAATAACAGATCCCCAGCCGGCATGCATGTTGTAGTCATATTGCACATTCGGCCGAATATTATCAGTTTGTTGCTGGTTAGCATGTTTTTTATGGACCTTTTTTGGCTTTTTAGGATGCTTCTCAGGCTTTTGGGGTGGCTGGGTAGTAAGCGAGATGCCTGAATCCTGCTCCTGAGTATCTGATCCATCGTCTGACGCATGAGCTACTGGAGTTTCGTGAGCTGGAGGATTTTGGTCTGCGTGAGCTACACTTGTCGCTACTGTAGATTCGACACCACCTAGGACTACTACCATGGCACTGAGTGCTATAGCTTTATGTAGTTTCGTGGCAAAGCCGCCTGACCGATGCGCTTCTGAGGGCGCTTGCTGGTCAACTGCTCGCCAGTCTTCCATCGGTATCCTGGCCATCTGCTCAGTTAGCGTATCTAGTTGCTCTGACATAATCTCCCACAAATTCCTGTTATTGCTTAACAGTCAATATATTAGCATAATAAGTATTATAAGTCAATATTTGGCAAATTTTGCCTAGTTTTTCATTACTTGAATAAGGTGCCTGAACTACAGGGATATACCTACTAATTTTAGAAGATAGATTAGGCGTGTGTAGCTGGTTTGGTGTCTGCCTTGGGAGCGGGGACGCCGAGTTTGCGTTTGCTGAGGATGAAGCCAAAGGTGCTGCCCTTGCCTTCTTGACTCTCGAAGATTAGTGAGCCATCTTGGGCGATGACGACTTTTTTAGCCATGAACAGGCCCAGGCCGGTACCGTCGGGACGAGCTTTGCGGGCGTTGCCGGCGCGGTAAAACTTGGTGAACAGATGGTGTTGCTCGCTCTTCGGCACGCCGATGCCGTCGTCAATAACCTTGAGCTCGATGGTGGTGGGGTTATTGACCAGCTGGACGGTGATGTGGCCGCCGGCGGGCGTGTAGTAGATGGCGTTGTCGACGAAATTCATGATCACTTGGCGGGTTTTGGTTTCGTCGAGCATCAGCTGCGGGAAGGTCTTGGGTTTGTCATATGTCAGGGTCAGGCCGCGGACTTTGGCGGTTTCGGTCAGCTGATCGATTTCTTCGGCTACCACCTGAGCCAGATCGACGGCTTTGGCTTCGATGACGAATTTGCCGGTCTTCAGACGGGAGACATTCAAGAGGTCGGCGATCAGGTAGACCATGCGCTGGGAGCTGAAAAAGGCCTGGCCGAGCATGTCGCGCTGGGTGGGGGTGATTTTGCCGGCGTCTTCCTCGAGCACCATGCTGATGTAGCCCTTGATGCTGGTCAGCGGCGTGCGCAGCTGATGGGAAGCCATGCTGATGAAGTCGTCTTTGGTCTCGTCTAGGGCGCGGAGTTTGGCGTTGGTGTCGCGAAGCTGGCGCAGGACGTATTGATTTTCTTCGAATAATAGTTTGTTGTCGAGGGCTACGCCGATGCTTTCGCTGAGGCGATCGAGCAGGTCGGTGTCTGCTTGGGTCAACTGCGTCGTGGAGTTTAGGAAGCCGACTACTAGCAGACCGGCCAGATGGCGGCGGGCGAGCAGTTTGACGACGTAGAGTGATTTGAGGGGTAGTTGCTGCTTGACGCGCTTAATGTCTTCAGTGGGACAGCCCAGGAAATCGGCCAGTGCGTCATCCGATAGCTCCTCCAGCGAGACCAATCTAGTACTCTGGGGTTGCGTGAACCAGGCGTGAGTTAGCTTCAGATGCAGCGGTTGGCTAAACCCCAGCGGTATGTCTTCCTTGCCCAGCCAAGCGCTGCCACTCCAACCGTTCAGCGTTAATTCATCTCTGGTGTGCGAGGAGCGGGTCAGCAGGCCGACGAAGGCGTGGTCGGTGGCCTGGGTGATGGCTTCGGTGATGTGCTCGCAGACCATTTGCAACGAAGCGTGCGATTCCAGCACCAGCGCGTCGATGGTTCGGAGCAGCGACAGGGTCTTGTTGGTCTCGGCCAGCTCTTTGTTGCGCAGGTACATCTCCTGAGAGACGTGATCCAGCATGGTCTGGAGCTTCTTTTTGCGTACCAGCTTGGGCCTGATTGATTTGTCGAGGGTCTCTTCCACCAGAGCGCTCCGGTCTGATTAATCGTTTACTGTAATGATTTTGGTTGCTGATCGGTCGGTATTTGGGCTAGAAACTTGGAGGCGGCCTCTTTGCAGGTTTCGACGGCGATCGGGCCAAACAGGTCTTTGTACTTTTGCACCAGTCCATCGATAGCTGCTTGCGGGCTGCCGCTGATGTTGACGTCGTGTTTCGCGCCCCAGTTGATACTTAACTCTTTGACTAGATTAGCCCGCTCGATAGCAATAGGGCCGATGATGGCTTCCTGCTGCTCGATGATTTTGGCTACCATTTGCGCGAAGAGGTCCATGCTATTGAACCTCTTGTTTGATTTCGGTGTCGGCAGCTTGGTGAGGAGGGGTACTTTTGGCACTTAAACCACTGTAGATCATGTGGAATTTGATCATCGCCGTAGCAAAAGCGAAGTAGGCGATCAGATAAAATAAATCATCAAAGCGTCCGGCAATCCAAGTATTTCTACTGGTTTGGTACAAAAAGGTAAAATCAGAGATGTATTGCAAGAATAAAGCCACGATCACCAGAAGAATTCCGGCCTTCATCAGACCGCCCAATAATTTTCGCGACAAGAGATACGCGGTAAGCCCAAGTGATATATAAATGGCTTCGCCCAGCGGATAACCAGCGTCGAGACCAACGGTGATTGGTTTACTAAAATCATAATCGTGGTTATGTAAAAATACCCAGTAAGAAGCCATTAGCAAAACTGCCGGTACTAGAAAGGCAATCAGTTTATACCTGCTGTGTTTCAGCGAGAATTTGATACCGGCGACTTTGGTGAGGAAAACCGCGCCAGTTATATAAAAAATAACGCTCCCGAAGTACGCGGCATCGCCCCAGGAGGGGTATGGAATATCTACTTTAGCTCCGTATACATAGTAAGTATAGATGAGCTGTCCAGCTTCTTGAGCTAAGAGACCAAAGGAGAAAAAGAGCAGCGCTCTCCCTAAAACAGTTTTAAATCCACCCCATTTATGAGCCGCGGAGAAGCCGATTATCGCCGCGATTAGAGCCATGATACCGTACGTGCCACCAAACCACTGGACGGACACCCCCTGGGCTTTAACTACGGACTGAAAACTAAGCCACCACCCTACGAAGCCCAGAAAAACTAACGTTACAGGTACCTGTAGCTTGCTTTTTAACATGTTCATGTTTACTTTTTATTATCCTCGGTGAGATCTGCCTGTCAAGCATGGCTTAGTTGTAATTTATTACGTTTGTATTTGTCCTAAATGTCGACAAACACTATTATTACATGTATGCCGATTGCCGCGTTTCCTCATTTTGAGCCGATATCTCTTGACTCCAGAGAAGCAGTAAACAATATGATAGCCAAATTCCCGCCTTATTCTGATTTTAACTTCATCAGCATGTATAGCTGGGACGTGCGCAGTGACATGCTTCTTTCAAACTTGGATGACAATCTGGTGGTACGCTTTAGGGATTACACCTCGGACAAAGCTTTTTTATCCTTTATCGGCGAAACCAATGTGGATGATACTATAATTTCTCTGCTGGGCTACGCCGGCGAAAATGATCTGACGCCCGCCTTGCATCTAATCCCCGAGCACGTCATCGATCTGATCAAAGATCGCTCAAAGTTTCTCATCGAAGAGGATCGCGATTCGCATGACTATATCGTGCTGGCTCTTAACTTCAGTGAGCTCGAGGGCAAAAAATACGCTTCGAAACGTCATGGAATTAATAAATTTCTACGCACGCACGAGAATAGGGCCGTCATCAAGAAGTTAAACCTGGACGAAAAAGAAGCAAAAGAAATTGTCGAGACGTTCCACAAATGGCGAGAGGAAAGCGAAAAATCAGTCGATGAAACGACGAACGAATTATTGGCCATAGAACGCCTGGTGGAGCAAGCGCATCATTTCAACCTGCGCGCTCTGGGCATTTATGTCGACGACGTGATGGTCGCGTATTCGATCTATGAGACGCAGGGCGAGTACGCTATCGGGCATTTCGAAAAGGCTCTGAAAAGCCATCCTGGATTATATGATTTTTTGAAGCATTCCACTGTCGTAGATCTGCACAAACAAGGGGTAAAATACGTCAATTACGAACAGGATCTGGGCATCGAAAGCCTCAGACAATCAAAATTACTGCTTCACCCCGAGACTTTTCTGAAGAAATATACCGTGGCGTTAGCGCCCGTCAAGAACTAGCGCGCGAGTTCTCGTTCCATGCTTACCAGACTAACCGCTAATTTGATGGTGAGAGTTTAGCAAGATCTAGCCTGAAGAAGCGTTCCTTGCCAATTTCAGGCCATCTCTCGTGATCATAGGTTTCAATGATTGCTGACTGGTAATTCTTACCGAATATTTCAGCATAGTCATTAGCGATAAGAGTATCGATCTCGGCATGTGAATAACCGCTTTCAGCTATGCGCTTTAATATATCTTCGTTAAGTAGTCTAACTAAACCTTCCCCTTGTCTTGAAGGATCGACAGCAGTGAAATATATATAAGCGGTTTCGGTAGACTCTGTCGCCCGCGCTGGGTTCATATCTCCGATGGGAATAGCGAGGTTAAAGCCAATTATCTTATTATCGTCCTCTTGAGTTGAGAGGATCGTGCTCGGTCGTTCCAGGAGTGCTCGTAAATTTGGCGCGATAACTACATCATTTGTGATGCCCAAGATTGGCTCCTCAGGCTTCATGCCAAATGCCTCGGCCACCAAAGTCTCTATTTGAGCGATGGCCTCATCCGCAAGTGGGTGTTGATTTGGACTTAGCGTGTTCATTTGATTCGGTATCTATTTCTTCGTAACTCCTGACTATTATCTCACAAGGTACCTGATTGAGCCAGGACTAATCACCGCCTAAATATTGGCGGCCTTACTGATTATACCCAGGCCGATAATGGCCATGCCCATAAGCGCGAATTTTTTAGTTCGTTGCCCCTCTTCGGCTTCTCGGAAGAACTTGGGATACAGCGGATAGAGGACAAGCGCTATCAGTAAAACGAACATTGGCTGGATGCCCTCGATAACTTTTACCAGAGATACCGGGCCGCGACTAATAGCCAAGTTCAGCGTAAACTCCGCTGCTAGGTTCATCAATTCTGCCGCGATGAAGACCGGCAGTAGTTTTTTGATACTTTTCCTGATAGAGTGAAGGCCTTTTTGATTGTCTTCGTATTTAAGTAGGAAGAAGCATCCTCCGCCCAGCCCCATACCAGCGCAAAAATACATATACGCTGGATAAAAGTTCGCGTGCTGATAGACGTGTTTAGTCAGAATAGACACCGCGTCCATGAATACTACGGCTATCGCCACCGGCAACAGCGCTTTGGAAAACTTAAACTTTTTAATATCAGTTACCGCTAGACAAAGCGAAGCCAGGAGCACGATCAAAAAGCCCACTAATTGCATGGCGTGCAGACGTTCGTGAACGAAGAAGTATGCCAAAAATGGAATCGTAGCGGGTGACAGACTAAACAGCGCGATCACGATAGAGGGCGAGTCAGCTTCCAAGCCCTTAAAGTAGAAAAAGTAATACGCTACTGTCAAGAAACCAGCTAGTAGCGCGAGCGATCCAAGCGAAAAAGGCATCGCTGCCGGCGTTTTGAAAGCAAGGGCTATAAGTGGAACCGCGCCAAAAAAGCCGGCAAACATAGTCGCCAAATATGGGCTTTTGTAGACAAAGCTCAGTAAGTTGTCATCAAGCAGAGTAACAATGGCGTAGAGTAGCGGTGCCAGAAGCGCGAGATAAAACCAGCTCATAATAGGGCAAGTATACGATATGGGGATAAAATTCAAAAACTGATTATGCTGATCGACTGGAGGTACGATACTAGCGCATCAGGTGGGCGTGATTTTCCCAGTCGCTAGCTTGGTAGACGGCAATCACTAAAGCGCAGACAGGGTGGTGTCTGCAAACCTTGCCTACTACCTGCATATGTATTTCACCAAAGTTGACATTTCGAGTGGCCATTAGAGCTTCTAGGCTCTGAGTAATGTCGCGCCGGACAGCTTTTTCACTTTCGCCTTCGTGCTCGACGAATAAGCCCTTGCCCGATTCTTTTTCCTGCACCCAGCCGATTCCGGCCCACGCCTCGGTGTTAGGCGTATCTACTCGCTTTTCAGCCATGACAACGTACAGCCGGTCGCCCCAACCGCCAGACATGACTTCAGCTGGTATGGCCGTATCTTGGTTGATGAGGGTAGTATCAGGCGGAATAACGGAGCTCAAGTGGATGAGATTGTAGTTTGCCACGCCAGTATCGTTTAGTGCCGCGTCAAAGGCGGACAACTTCGTGGGGCCAGTGCCGATACCGGGTGCGATGTATATTTTCATTTTAGTGTGTAGGTCTTATTAAAGTACATCTTTCTATGTTTGTGCAAATCTTTTTTGGAGAAAATATTCAACCATTTCTCAGCTTAGATATAAAGGAGCTCATTATTGTAGCGAAGTCTCTGGGAAGAATTGTTGCTAGTTACTATCTAGATCAACACAGAGAAAACAGCAAGATTAAACTTGTAATCCTCGGCTATGTTGTAGGTGGTGTTAAAACCAGTGCTCTACAAGATGCTCTCACGTTAATTATTCAGGGTGAAAATGATCGATTTGGCAACGCTAAAACTGTGAGAAATGAACTAGCGCAGCACAACGCGCATGCCAAAGTAATCGAAATACCCAAAGCGGATCATAGCTATCGGGACATCAATAAAGCGCCGATCTACCAAGAAAGGGCAATTTCTAAGCTTTTGTCAGAGCTATAGGATCTTACAACTGATTATTATAGCTACGCGAGTTTTTATACGATACGTCTATTTAGTTTTTCGGGCGAGAAAGCCACCAATTGTTTCATAGGTAGCAACACCGGCGAGAAATGGGTAGCCTTTGAGCTCTTGGTTGAATGTTAGATTTTTAATGCCTGAGAGTCCTCGGAAATTTTTGTCAATGTGATCGTACACTTCAAATACCGGTATCTGGCTGTCTGATTTCGTTTTTTCAAGTCCTAACGTTTCTATTTTTGACGCGAGGTCTTCCGCGAGGTCATCGGTTAGGTGGGCCTTGCCAAACTCCAGCGCGATAGATCGATCCGGTAAACAGCCGATAAGCGAGGTGTCCGTAAGATGCTTGGGCATAATCACGATCGCTTCCATATGCAATCTCTCGGCGACACGTTCAATGAGACTAGTGTGTTTTGCCACTATAGCGACCTTTCTGACGTCGGATACGGACGTATGAATATCCAAGACTAGGTCAGCATCACACGCGCGAACTTCTCTCTGTATATCTCGAGCTATCTTAGTCTCAATTGATTGTTTCTGCGAGTTAAAGCTCCTGTTTAGGTCTTGCTCGAGGAATCTTTTACCTTTTGCTTAGGCTTCGGGATGCCCGACTTTGGTAATGATATTCTTATTGGTGCCGCGCCGTAATATATCAATGACTTGCACCCCGAACGGCTCGTCGCCATGCATGGCGGCCATGACAAATATTTTCATCCTCTTACCTCGTAGATCTGGGCATTAATAATAAGTTTATCGGTGTCAATAAAGTTGACCCCGCTTGTTGGCGACAGAGGCGGATCATAGATAAGCTTGCTGGAAGCGAAGCATAGCGCCTCTTCTCGATTATGAATTTCTCTGAGCGCAAGTACTTCAGCAGGAGTGGTCCCGCCTATTCTGGGCGTAACGTCTATAACGCCTCGAAATACTTCGCCGCCGTCCGTCAAACCTTCGATGACGTCAACGCTAACACGTCCAGTATATAGCGCTATTTTCGAGTATGCGTCCAACGCCGTTTTACCCATCTTAACCAGGTGCTCGGGTATATCAAAATGTTGCTCGACTTGAGCCTCACTTTCCCTCGCGTCTCCATGAAACAACCCAAGCGCTGTGCCGCCGTAAACTTCAACCCCGTCATGTAAGACCGTTTCTTCTCGTCCCAAGTAGCAGAATTTCCCAAGCGCTCCTAGCGACAGTTGTCCGACGGAAATCCGATGCGATATTTTATCAAGATGCGGCATGAGCACACAGCCAGACCCACTGGTTTCTACGATCTCATGGAAAACTGGCAACAGCTCGTCAATTGATTCAACCGAGTGCTGGCCTTGACCATCTGATTCACGAGGATCCTTGAGGCGGATTCGATTACCTTTTTTAATTTGTTCTTGGGCGTATCTAAGAGCCTCTTGCGGATTTGTCGTTGCCACTCCTGAATTTCTAAAGGCAGGTGAATATAAGACGGACTTGTGGCCATCTGTCGGTGTTTTTACTATCGTGCCGTATACATAGCTATTGTCGGGCGGGAAAACTCGCTCATCAGGGGTGATAGCTCGTGGGCATAGCTGGACGTCAACATCCCCGACTACGTCTTGAAGAATTGCCGTTATTGTTTCACTTCTTTGCCGAACATACGTTTTATACGGCTCAGGCATTACTGATTCTGGTGATTGGATTATCATACTTTTCGCCTTAAAACTTTGAATCTTCCCTGTGATAGCTCTTTGGAGCCACGCGTAACTGTCGCGACACCAACGCCTAGATCACGAGCGATTTTCTGTTGGGCTTCACCGGCAATCAGTCGTTTCACGATCTCTACCCGCTGTGTCAATTCTTCCCGTTCTTTAGTGGTAGTGACACCGACAAGGAAGTCCTCGAGCAATTTCTTATCTCGGGTAGAATAAACCAGTTCAATAAAGTCACCAAAATCTGACATAATTCGTATACTAGCATACTAGTATGGTATTGTCAACGCCAAGGATTGGCTTTCACTTTCCAGTCTTCATAAAACTCTGATCATACGGCCGTCCGCTCGTGAGTCACGCGTAGAGTATACTTATGGATAGACATATGACTACGAAGTATAAAATCGCGATTGTCGAAGATGAGCCGGCTATCGCCGAGATGTATCGATTCAAGCTAGAGCACAGCGGTTATGAAGCGCGAGTGGCGCTCAATGGTAAAACGGGCCTAGAGCTGGTGACATCGTTTCGGCCGCAACTTATTCTGCTAGACCTCATGCTACCCGAGGTGACCGGCAGTCAATTGCTGCAAAACGTGCGGGCGACCGATTGGGGCAAAGACATCAAGGTGATTGTGCTGACCAATATTAGCAACGCCGACGCGCCCGCCGAGCTGAACTCCCTAGGCGTGGATCACTACGTCGTAAAAGCCAACTATACGCCAGCCCAAGTAGTCGCCCTAGTCACCGAAGTCCTGAGCAGCCAAAGCAGCACAAAGTGATTGTGCTCGCGTCTATCTTATCGTAGGATAAAGTCACAATGCCCAAAATCGCCATCATCGAAGACGACCAAGCTATCGCTCAGATGTACCGCTTCAAGTTTGAGGCTGAGGGTTTTGTGGTCGAAACGGCCGAAAATGGCAAGTTAGGACTGGGACTGATTGAAACCATGAAGCCAGACATCATCTTGCTAGATCTGATGATGCCAGAGATGAGCGGCGACGAAATGCTGGCTCAACTGCGGGCGACCGACTGGGGCAAAGATATTAAGGTGATTGTACTGACCAATATGGGCGAGCAGGAAATCCCGTCAAACGTTAAAGAACTCGGTGTCAGCGGTGTCATCCTCAAGGCCGATATGACACCGCGCCAAGTGGCCGAAGTGGTCAAAAAACAACTTGGTGGCTAAAAGCCACTTACTATACTGCTATAAGGAGCCGTTTTCACGCCGGCCTCCTTTCGGAGGTCGGGTTGCACTTCGCCTGAATCTCCTGATAGCATTGTAGTAATTGGCTTATCAAGGTCTTGTCTGTTATCCATCAATGCCTGATACTAGACTGATATGAATATCGCGATACTTGGCTACGGCGCGCAAGGGCAATCAGCGCATGAATATTGGCGGGATGGTAACGAGATCACCATTTGTGACCGCAATGAAGCGCTGAAGGTACCTGATGGTGCGCGGACTCAATTAGGCGCTGCTTACCTGAGCAACTTGAATCAATTTGATCTGATCGTCCGTAGTCCGGGCGTGCATCCGGAAGAAATTGTCAAAGCTAATTCACCAACAGTTCTGAAAAAAGTCACGACTGTCACCAATGAGTTCTTCCAAGTTTGCCCGACTAAAAACATCATCGGTGTTACTGGCACTAAAGGCAAAGGCACCACTTCGACACTAATCGCTAAAATACTAGAAGCCGACGGTAGACGCGTACATTTGGGCGGGAACATCGGCACGCCACCCCTGGAATTACTTAAAAACGACATTAAAGCTGACGACTGGGTAGTCCTGGAACTAGCTAACTTTCAATTGATCGACCTCAAGTATTCGTCGCATATCGCCGTCTGCCTGATGATCTCGCCGGAACACTTAGACTGGCACGCCGACAGCGAAGCTTATTATGAAGCTAAAACGCAGCTCTTTCGTTATCAAACAGCCGCTGATATCGCTATATATTATGCCGATAACGAAATCTCCAAACAGATTGCTGACAGCAGTTCAGCCGAAAAAATTCCATATATGACACCTCCTGGCGCTGCGGTAAACGGTGACAAAATAATGATTGACGATCAGATCATCTGCGCTGCCAGCGAGCTCAAACTGCTCGGCAAACATAACTGGCAAAACGTTTGCGCTGCCGTTACCGCCATCTGGCAAGTTACCCAAAATATCGCGGCCATACGCTCGGTGTTGACGACTTTTAGCGGCCTAGAGCACCGTCTGGAACTCGTACGAGAGCTCGATGGCACGCGCTACTACGACGACAGTTTTGGTACCACGCCAGAGACAGCTATCGTCGCTCTGCAAGCTTTCGCCGAACCAAAAGTTATTATTCTGGGCGGCTCCGACAAAGGCGCTGACTACACTGAGCTGGCCAGAACAGTTGCGAAAAGCAACGTGCGCGAGGCACTACTCATCGGCGAGCAAGCAGAGCGTATCAAAGAAGCATTAATGCAAGTCAGCTTCACTAACACGATGCCTGGCGGCACAACTATGACAGAGATCGTAACGACGGCCCGCGAGCAAGCCCAGTCAGGTGACGTAATTCTGCTCTCTCCGGCCTGCGCCAGCTTCGACATGTTTAAAAATTACAAAGATCGCGGCGAACAGTTCAAGATAGCTGTGCAAGCATTAGCAAAGAGTTCCGAGGTTTGAGTA
>JBAQZF010000140.1:0-2211 GCA_049790715.1 Saccharimonadales bacterium (SeqCode)
TTAAAATAAAAAATCCAAAACCAATATGTCAGAACAAAGCCCTAAGAGAAAGCATGAAGCTGCCAAAACACGTGAGGAATTGTTAGATCGCCTAGCACGCTCTCAAGAAACCGGAAAGGCCATGCCCATTGTGCGCGATCCGGATCTATTACGAGCAGGGGACTTGCTGCATGTGGTGGAAGCGTTCGAAGGGGTGGTTAAGCATTTTTTTGTTTTAGGTATAGCAAAACGTCCTGACCAACATGGGCAAGAAAGAATGTACATCTCGGGACTAGAAGAAGGAACCCGCGACTACCGAGATTTTGTCAATAATCCTGACAAAATAGAAGAGTACGCAGCGTTGACTGGTCGCCAGCCAAAAGATATTAAGGGAATGACTGAATTGATGGGCGCCATGGCTACCGAACCGATTGTAGATACAAATTCAAGTCTATCGATCACAGAATACACAGCTCAGGAACTAAACATTTTACCTGATAATAACGGCCAGTATCATATAGGGATCAGAGGGGCTTATCTGGCACGAGCCGCTGCCGAATCACAACCAGTTCATGCTACATAGATAAGCTTGGCTTAGGAGTAAGCGTATACGAACTAGTAGTCGATTGCTTGAGCTGTGCTTTGAAGCAGCCGAGCGTGGCAATCATGGCGCCGTTGTCGGTGCAGAGTTTGAGGTCAGGGTATTCGACAGGTAAGGGGAGTGCTGCTGACAATTGGCGGCGTAACTCCTGGCTGGCAGCCACGCCGCCGGCGATAACCACGCTTTTCGGGCTGAACTCTTCATAGGCCAGTTTTGCCTTGTCCACGATAGTTTCAATAGCTATGTACTGAAAGCTGGCCGCGATATCGGCCTTCTGAGCTTCGGAGAGGCGTGCTGGCAGCTTTGTTGACGGAAAATCATAGCTTTCCCCGATTTGAGCCTGCGCAAGGCGTAAAACGGCTGTTTTGAGGCCAGAAAAGCTGAAATCGTACTTGTCCATCTTGGCTTTCGGCAATTTGAAGGCCTGGGGATCACCGTTTTCGGCTGCTTTGGCTACCGAAGGGCCGCCAGGGTAGGGTAGCCCGAGGATTTTAGCCACTTTATCAAAGGCCTCACCGATGGCATCATCTTGAGTCTGACCAAGCAGCGTGTAATCAAAATGATCGCGGAACAGGGCTAATTGACTGTGGCCGCCAGAGACAATAACCGCCAGCATTGGAAATTCTGGCTGTTTGGAGCGCATGTGGTAGCCAGGCAGGGAAGTCTCAGTCAAGAAGTTGGCGTACACGTGGCCTTCGACATGATTGATACCGTAGAGCGGTTTGTCGTGAGCAATTGCCAGCGTCCGAGCCGTCAGCACACCGATCAACAGGCTGCCGCCCAAACCAGCGCCATAGGTGACCGCGATACCATCAATGTCATCCCAGCTGCACTCAGCATCATCCAACGCTTGCTGAATAACCGGTAAAATAACCTCGATATGACTGCGCGCCGCAATCTCCGGCACCACGCCGCCGTATTTCACGTGCAAATCCATACTAGAAGCCACTACATTGCTCAGCAGCTTGCAGCCATCTTCGACCACCGCCGCGGCCGTCTCATCGCAACTGGTCTCAATTCCCAATATTTTCACAGCTTAAGCATAGCACGTCACCTCAGTAATTTAATTGCATAATAAGCAAAAAGAGTAAATTATAGTTGACAAAACACAACTAGTTTGCTAGAATATGTACTGAGTTCAAGATTTAAACAAAAACCAAGAAGCAGTCTAAGATTAAGGATTAATGAATAACCATGAGTGAACAATTACCACCTTCGATTCAGCATGATTTTACTGTGCATGAATCAACTAACCCCAACCTTTTGATTGCAGAGTCCAGAGCTTACCATTCCTATACTGAACACCCCCACCCTCCTAATCCTGCTGTTCCACAAGAAGATATTATTGCTAAAACCAGGGGTGTCGGGTATACCGAGACTGAATTAGGCGGTAAGCCTTTTATAGTAGCTGAACGCTTAACAGTCTATGAAAACAGCTTCACCTGCAGCTGAACATAATGCCGAAGACGAGAAAATTGTAGAGGATGCCTCTAGTTCTGAACCTAAGCCAGAAACTTCTTCTGACGACGCATCCGTTGCCAACAAGGATAATCTTGTTTGGGAAAAACCGACCTGGGAACGGCCAACTGTTACTAGGTCTGAGTCAAGGAACCTTTCTGACGGCTCGTTTG
>JBAQZF010000141.1:0-1542 GCA_049790715.1 Saccharimonadales bacterium (SeqCode)
GGTTACAGGCGGAGAAGAAATGGGAACGCGAGAAGCCGTGTCAGGCGTCGACGACGGACGCGGATGCGCAGTTCATGCGAACCTCCGACCACGGTCTGGCGCCCGCATACAACGTGCAGTTGGCCACCGACGCGCGCCACAAGCTGATCGTCGACGTGGCTGTTAGCAAGCAGCCCTCGGACTCATTTCATTTGCTACCGGCGCTCGACCGGATCGCGCGGAATCTGGGAACGTATCCGGGGCAAGCGGTGGCTGACGGCGATTACACGAAACGCGAAGCCGTCGCGGGCGCGGCGCACCGCGGCGTGGATTACTACGGGAGTTGGACCGACACGAGCGAGGAGTGGAGCGGGCACGGGATTGCGGCGGAGTATCATCCTAGTAAGTTTCGTTATCAGGCGGAGTCAAACGAAATGATCTGCCCGGAAGGGCGGCGCTTGCAGTTCAAGACAATGCAGCAGCGTGCCGGCGGGCTGCAGATATACGTTTATGCGGCCAGCCGGGAGGATTGCCGGCAATGCGAGAAGCGCCGGTTCTGTACGCCGCAGAATGCGATGGATAAGCACGGGCGCGCGGTAAGCGTGCGGATCGAAGAGGCGGCGATTGAGCGCTATCACGCGAAGATGAAGACGGTCCGTGCGAAAGCCATCTATAAGGAGCGGGCGCCGGTGGCGGAATTTCCGCACGCCTGGCTGAAAGACAAGTTGAAATGGCTTCGGCTGC
Organism: Saccharimonadales bacterium (SeqCode); assembly: GCA_049790715.1. Lineage (GTDB taxonomy): Bacteria > Patescibacteriota > Saccharimonadia > Saccharimonadales > UBA4665 > JBAQZF01. The sequence continues at coordinate 724 of JBAQZF010000141.1, forward strand.
GCTGCCGCGGAATGATGAAGGCGCAGATGGAAGCACTCTGGACGTGCCTGACTTACAACCTGCAGCGTTACTTCAAACTGAGTCAAGTGCGAATGGCGTAAAAGCGCATGCGCCGGCTGACCTGCCTCGATTGTTTCAACCAGTCATAACTGAGGATTTCAGGATCGCCGCAAACTCATTTGGCATTCGGTAACCCAGACTGCTGTGGGGTCGTTCGCCATTGTATTCCTCTCGCCAGGCGCCGATCTTCGCCCGAGCGTCCGTCAGATTGCGAAACCAGTTGGCATTTAGGCACTCATCCCGCAACCGGCCGTGGAAGCTTTCCACGTGGCCAGTCTGCATCGGTCGGCCGGGTTTAATGTGGATCAGTTGGATCTTCCGTTCTTCGCACCAGCTTAGAAAATGCCGGCTGGTCAGCTCCGGACCGTTGTCGCATCGAATCGCTTCCGGTTTCCCCCGCCGTTGGATCACATCTTCCAGCGACCGCGTCACTCGACGGCTCGATAAACTTACATCGACTTCTAAGGAAAGGTTTTCTCTCGTGAAGGCATCCACTACCGCTAAAACACGGATGCCTCGTCCCGTCGCCAGTGTGTCGCAAACAAAATCCAGCGCCCATTCCTGATTGCTCCGCACCACCTGCGAGGCGACTGCCACACGCGCAAGCCGCTTGCGCTTTCGCCGCCGCACCGCCAGTCCTTCCGCTCGATACAGCCGGTAGATACGCATTGCGCTGGCCGGATGGGCGTGCCGCACCAGTAGCGCGTGCAGCCGACGATATCCGTACCTCGGCTTCTGCCGGGCCACAGCGATCAACGC
>JBAQZF010000142.1:0-4181 GCA_049790715.1 Saccharimonadales bacterium (SeqCode)
CTATGGTTTCCTGGGGATGACGACCGGCGTGATTGTCGCTGACCAGTCATATGTCTACGATCCGAAATTTACCAATACCGATCACGAAGACGAGCGTTTTCAGCACCTCAAACCTTGCAGTCGGCAAGAGGCTTACGCGGCGGACATCACCTATGGTACCAACAACGAATACGGCTTTGATTATCTACGCGACAACATGGTGCGCGAGGAAGACCAGCTACGCCAGCGCGATTTGCACTATGCTATCGTCGACGAAGTGGACTCTATTCTGATCGACGAGGCTCGGACGCCGCTGATCATCAGCGCGCCGAGCGTCACTAGCGGTAATGCCTACGCGCAATTTAGCAAAGTGGTGCGCCAACTGGTCAAGGATAAGCATTTTGAGACTGACGAGAAGCGCAAAACGGTCATTTTGAACGATCCTGGGGTGGAAAAGGTGCAAAAAATCCTCGGTATCGACAATCTGTACGGTTCGGAACATATCCGTACTATTTATCACTTGCAACAAGCGCTGAAGGCTCAGGCGCTATTTCACCGCGACAAAGATTACGTGGTGACACGCGAGGGCGAAGTGGTGATCGTCGATGAATTCACCGGCCGACTGTTGGCCGGCCGCCGCTACAACGAGGGCTTGCACCAGGCGATCGAAGCCAAAGAGGGCGTCGAAGTGCAGCAGGAAAGCATGACACTAGCCACGATTTCGTTTCAGAACTACTTCCGATTGTACGAAAAACTGGGCGGCATGACCGGTACGGCGATGACCGAAGCCGAGGAATTTCATCAGATTTATAAACTGGACGTCGTGGAAGTGCCATCCAACCGTAAGCTGGCTCGACAGGATCGTACGGATCGCATTTACCGCAACGAGCAGGCCAAATTCAAAGCCATCGTGCGTGAAGTGCAAGCCTTGCATACCAAGGGTCAGCCGGTGCTGATCGGCACCGTTTCTATCGAGAAAAACGAGGCGCTGGGCCACATGCTGACCAAGGCCGGCGTGCCGCACCAGGTATTAAATGCCAAAAATAATGAGCGCGAAGCCAAAATTGTGGCCCAAGCAGGAGAAACGGGCGCGGTGACGCTGGCCACTAACATCGCTGGACGCGGTACCGACATCGTGCTGGGCGAGGGGATCAAAGAGCTGGGTGGACTCTTTGTCTTAGGCTCAGAGCGGCATGAATCTCGTCGAATCGACAATCAGTTACGTGGTCGTTCTGGTCGGCAGGGTGATCCGGGTGTCACGCAGTTCTTTGTCAGCACCGAGGACGATCTGATGCGTATTTTTGGCGGCGATAAGATATCAAGCGTCATGGAGCGGCTCAAAGTTGATGACGAGACGCCGGTCGAAAACCGGTTGATCAGCCGCAGCCTGGAAAAAGCTCAAGAAAAAGTCGAGGGCTATCACTTCGATCAGCGTAAAAATGTCGTGCAGTACGACGACGTCATGAACCGCCACCGCAAGGCTATCTACGCTATGCGGCGTGAAGTTTTACGCTCCGGCGACATCAGTAAACGGATTAAAATCCTGATCGAGGAAGAATCGCACGCCTTGGCGACATCGCCGCTGGTGACAACTGATCAGTTCGAAGATCTGGTGCGTGAAGTTTTTCCGTTTCAAGAAGCGGCGTTGGATCGGCTGTTTGACTCTGACGCTACCAAGTTTGAAAAAGTATTGCTGACAGAGGTGGCCGAGCTCTACGCGGCCCGCGAAACGGCCTTTACCAAAGAAAATATGCGCAAAGTGGAGCGCGACATTTACCTGCAAGTGCTGGACAATCTCTGGATGCAACACTTGGAAAACATGGATCACCTGCGCGAAGGCATCCACTGGATGAGCGTCGGTCAGCAGGATCCGCTGGTCGAGTACCGGCGCCGCGGCCAATTGCTGTTCGAAGACATGCAAAACACCTTGCGCCACGACGTGCTGCTGCACCTCTTCCACGCCGAGCCGATTTCAGCCGAAGATCTGGAGCGGGCGACAGAGACGGAGCTGACCCGCGCGGCCCGCGGTTCGGTTGATAACGCTTCCCAGATTACGGCGGCCGAGAAAGAATTCGGAGCAACTGATTTTACTGATAAAAAAGCCGCTACCGCCGCGAAAAAGAAACAGACTACCGAGCGTAAAAAAGCCCGCAAAAACGAGCGCAAGCGCAAAGCGGCTGGTAAGCGGAGGAAGCGCTAAACGCGCCAGGTCTTGGTTGCTCGGATCTCGCGAACGCCAGATTACGAGGCCAAGAACTAAGAATTACTATGCGACATACGGTGACCGAACTACTGCTAAAAAATGGCGCCAAAGGTTTGCTGGTCCATGTCCCGAATGCTTCGGTGATGACCTTTGACATCAACTTTCGAGCTGGCGAGTATCTAGTAGAACCGGACAAATGGGAGGTGCCGCATCTGATGGAGCACGTGGTGCTGGGGGCTAACGAGTTGATTCCGCGGGCTCGTGATTTTCAGGCGGAACTGGAAAAAAATGGCGCTTACAGCAATGCTTCTACCGGCGTCTATGACATCACCTATGACGCTGAATGCGCTGATTTCGAGTGGGATCGGGTGCTGGGCCTGTTGCTGGTAGCTATCACGAAGCCGCTGTTTCTGGACGAGGAATTTCAGGCGGAATTTGGCAATGTCCAAGAGGAAATGGCGGCTCGGAGCAACAATCATTTTCGCCGGTTGAGTTTGGAGATGCGCGAGGCGCTGGGCTTAATCGCCAAAACTGATGCCGAGCGATTGGAGCTCATGCAAGGTGTTACGGTAGACGACGTCCGCGAACATTACCGACGCACTCATCACGCGCCAAACATGCGTTTCGTGATCGCTGGTAATCTGTCGAGCACGCGGCGGGCGGCTATCGAGCAGCTGCTCTCGACGATTGAATTACCAGAGGATGGCCAGCACTTTATGCTGCCGCACGAGCATCCGAAGCGCCTAGAAAAACCGGTCTATATACCAAATGATACGGTCGAGAATCTGTATTTTTATATCGACACCTTTCGCCGGAAGCGCCTAAGCGACCCTGAAACGGATGCCTTGAATCTGGTCAATACTATGCTAACCGAAACGTTGTACTCCAGGATACTCGGCACTGCTCGCGAGCGTGGTTTGGTGTACGGCATGAACTCCGGGCTGAGTCAGACGCGCGGCGCTAGTAATTGGTGGTTTGGCGCTCAGGTATCAGATAAAAATGCCCGACCGCTGCTGGATATTATCGTCAAAGAGCTCACCAAGGTTATGAACGGCGACATCGCGGCTCAGGAAATCGAAGCCACCAAGCAGTATGCGCTCGGCCGCTTTCAGCGTAGTGCTCAGACGGTGGGCGGTACGGCTAACGGCTACAGCGGCCGCTACTTTTTTGATGGTGTGATTGACAATTATTACCAGATACCAGAGCGGATTCGGGCAGTCAGCAAGGAGCAGATTATTGACGTGGCGCGGGCCATGTTTGCCGAGCAGGTGTGGGGGTTTGGTGTGCTTGGCAACTGCGGCGAAGTCTTCGTTCACGAGCTGCAAACGCAATTAACCCCTTTGTGGCAAACTATTAAATAATCCTTAAAATTGTCCATTTCGTACAAAACCCATTCGCGCCAGCTGAAAACGATCTGAAACTGCTATACTTACTGCCAGATGGACGAACAAGCTAAACACGCTGCTCAGCTGAAAAGTCAGATCGAGGAAGCCCTCGAACACTTGCGGATTAATCAGCTGGACAAAGAGCTCTCGAATCTGAGAGCCGATAGCCAAAAGCCTGATTTTTGGGATGATTCGACGCGGGCTCAGGACGTGATGCGGCAGATTGCCAAACTGGAAGCTCGGGTGACGCCTTGGCTGGAGCTGCGAAAGAGCATTGATGAAATAAGCGAGCTTGTGAAGCTGGATGATGATAGTTTGCAGAACGAGCTAAAGCAGCAATTGGAAGAAGCTAGTAAAAAATTTGCGGCCCTCAAAGAGGAGTTGAAGTTCAACGGGCCGTATGATGATCATGAGGCGATCGTGAGCATCTACGCCGGCGCTGGTGGTACTGACGCCCAGGATTGGACACAAATGTTGCTCAGAATGTATAGCCGCTATTTTGAAAAGAACAGATGGAAGGTCGTGACTGTCGATGAATCGGCGGGTGATGAAGCCGGACTCAAGAGCATTACGCTGGAGGTGGCTGGACCGTTCGCTTACGGCACATTAAAGGG
>JBAQZF010000143.1:0-2953 GCA_049790715.1 Saccharimonadales bacterium (SeqCode)
TATTAGCGGTGTAGATGTTCGGTCCTTCGTACACAGGGGTATCAAGCGCCAGTTTGGGGATGATCAGCCACTCGCCGGCTGGTATCGACGGGCTTTTTTGAGGAGTTTGTTGGACTAAGTGTGTCAGTTTCTCCGGCCGGTGTATCATATGTTGCTCCCACCAGAGGTGCAACACCGGATAGAGCGGCAGCAATAAGATGTAACAATTTACGGCGATAACCGCGACAATGAGTCCCGAATTGACGCGGCGCAGCTTCGACATACTGTCTAGTATAGAGGTTACCGGTTCAATACGGATAGAGCGGGGGCTATAAATCCGGAAAAGTCGCCGATATTATGTATAATTGATCTGTTACGGAGGGGTCGCATAGTCCGGTCTAGTGCGCTGCACTCGAAATGCAGTATAGGGGCAACTCTATCGAGGGTTCAAATCCCTCCCCCTCCGCCATATTTACAGATCACATTTATTGAACCAAGCGGGGGCGTTTGGGGCGCGGAGGTTGAGGCTGTTCAGCTTGTTGAGAAGTCTCTGACCTGAGCGTTTGCTCTGGTTGTGGATCTGTTGGAAACGGCGCGTTAGGTTGGGCTGGTGTCGTACCACTCCTGCGAGTAGCAAGGAGATAGATGACGGCTGCCGCGGCCAAAATCAGAAAAGCCACGCCAAACCACAGATCAATTTTGACCAATTGGCTCTCCAGGCGATGCAAAAAATTGGTCAATGATTGTTGCAGCTGGCCGACACTCGAATTGTTAAATAATCTCTTTTCAAGATGATTAAATACCGTATCGGCTACAAATTTGGTGGCTACCAGTATACATCCGGCCAACGCCAAGGCTATAGCTATGCGGCGCGTGCCTCTTCGCTTGGTAGCGGCCAGATAAAACACCCCCGCCGCGCTCAAGAGTGTCAATACGCCGAAAACCCAGGGCAATGTAACCCCTAAACGATACAATTTTGGCGCGTGAGATAGCTTCTGATAGTACGGCTGGCCTTGGGCGTTTTGGTTGTTGGGATTTATGGTGTTGGCGGTAATGATCGGATTGCTCAAAAAATCACTGCTAGTAGTAATTTCTTGCATGACGCGGCTGTTTTCAGCTTGCGGATCCAAACCGGCTGGTCGGCAAGCTATGGCCAGCGGATCGATATTTTGCGGATCAATCTGACTCAGTTGTGCAGCCGAACAGATCGGCAAGGTGTTGAGTCGTGTTTCCGCGTAGCGCCCGACTTGCTCCGCGAAACTTTGTTTGGCGGAGGTCAGATCTATCGTGAAGCTTGGAGTTGCCGTTTTACCTTTCAGCCAAGCATAGTTGCTGTTCACGAATGTTTCCACGCTTTTCTGGATCAGCTGGGGCGAAAAAGCGCTTTTAGCCGCTTCCTGAACTGCCACGTCGTTGAGCGATACTGATCCGGAGCTGTCGCTGCTGTTTGATGATTTTTCAGCCTCGTTGATAGCGTTCGACACGAAGTGATCGTAGAGCTTACTCTGAGCCAATGTTTTTTCGACTTTGGCGGGCGGGGTAAACGTGTAAAGAGCGCTGATAGTAAACGCCACGCCCAGGAGCGAGATAAACAGCAGCACAGCCAAACAGTGCACAAATCCTTTTCTCGCCCAATGCATGCACATTATTGTAGTCGAAATAGTGACTATCCGTAAATATTTTGCGCAGGTCATACGTTCACGCTCCGGCAAACTCACGCTGATTACTTTTTTGCGATAAGCGGCTCATGAGGATGCCAAACAACACGACCAGCAATATCAGGATTACGCATAGCAGCGACCAAGGCAGCCAACTAATAATCCTAGGCTGATATCGCCGCGCCTGGCCAGGATCGCCGCTTGTCTTCACCGGCACGTGAATAGCACGAGCTTTTACGCTATTTGGGTTGGTGGTTTGAGTGCCTAACGTAGCATCGATAGCAATTGGCTGGCTAGATTGATATGCCGGTTGGCCAGAGGGGGGTGATGACTTTCCGATCGAGAAAACAGCCGCCGTTGTGCTCGTTTCTATCAGAGGTGGCGCTGCTGTGGCAGATTGACTGGCGCTCGATGTGTTTTGCGACAGTGCACTATCAGAGTGACTTGAGTCATCTGTCGTTGAGTTGCTTCCGATCGGCACCGAATCATTACCCGCGGGTGGATTATCTTCTGCTGTGCCGCTACTCTGGCTATCTGTTAATTCGGCAGTATCATCTGGCGGAGGCGGACTACTCGTCGTGCTACCAGTGCCTTGGCTGCCTGAAGAGTCTGAGGAGCCGGAAGTATCAGGAGGATTAGCCTCATCACCACTGCCGCCACTTTGACTACTTGAAGCACCGGCACTAGAAGAGTTCCCATCCCCGTCATTTTGAGTGTTGCCAGCAGGCGACTGGCCAATGAAACCATCACAGGCGTCATCGATGCCATCCTGATCAGCGTCCTGACCACTGTTTACGGTCGTTGGGCAGGAATCAACCGTATCAGCCACGCCATCGCCGTCAGCATCATTATCGCTTGCCGACACATAGATAGGCTGCATGACATCTATCGGCTCGTCAGTTTCCCCGTCGCCAGCCACGTTGATGGTATGACCACCTGGCTCAGTATCCGACGGAATGGTTACAGTACTAGCCACGTCTCCGTTACTGTCACTGGTCGTCGTGTCCACTGTCGGTCCATCCGGCCCATCCAAGTGAATCGTATAGCTAGTCTGAGATTTCAAACCAGCCGAGGCACCATTGACCGATAGCGTGACACTCTGGCCAGGCCCAGCTAACCCTGTTGTTATGGCAGTTGGAACCAGCGTGTTAATCTGACGGCCCGTTTTTGGCGCCGACAACAAAGCCTGACTACTGGTCGAATCAGGAGTCGACTCACCACCAAACCCATCTGTCAGATTATGCGTCTGCCTCAAAATGGCCTGTTCGATCAGCTCATGCCCCAGAGCATTCGGATGATAACTTTCCCTGCCAAGG
>JBAQZF010000144.1:0-8090 GCA_049790715.1 Saccharimonadales bacterium (SeqCode)
GAGCTATCTAGACGCCACGCTCGAAAAAGACCCCAGCAAGGGTCAAAACGACGCTCTGATCGAAGTCTACCGTCGCCTGCGCCCGGGCGACCTTGCCACCGTCGACAACGCTAAATCACTGATCGAAAACATGTTCTACAACTACAAGCGCTTCGACTTTAGCCGCGTCGGTCGCTACAAGATTAACAAGCGCCTCAATCTCGACGTGCCAAATACTCTCGAGAACCGCGTCATGCGCCTCGAAGACATCGAGGCTATCATCGCTGAAATCATCCGCCTCAATAACACCCAGGAGCCAGCCGATGATATCGACTCACTGGCCAACCGCCGCGTTAAATTAGTCGGTGAATTGGTACAGCGCCAATTCCGCATCGGTTTACTGCGTATGGAGCGCAACACTAAAGACCGCATGTCGATGAGCGAGATCGAGACCGTCGCGCCTGGCCAGCTGATCAACGCCCGACCGGTCGTGGCGGCTGTCCGCGAATTTTTCGCCAGCTCGCAGCTGTCACAGTTCATGGACCAGATTAACCCCTTGTCAGAGCTAGCTCATAAACGCCGCCTGAGCTCCATGGGCCCCGGTGGTTTGAGCCGCGAACGAGCTGGCTTTGAAGTCCGCGACGCTCACCCCACGCACTACGGTCGTATCTGTGCCGTTGAGACGCCGGAAGGCGCCAACATCGGTCTGGTGCTCAATCTGGCTAATTTTGCCCGCGTCAACGACTACGGCTTCGTGGAGACACCATACCGCAAGGTAATCAACGCCGCCACCGCTAAAGATAGCGTCGGCCACATCGCCAGCGAAGATTTAGCTGATGAAAAAGGCAAAGTGCTCGTCAAGGCTAGCGCCAAAATCACCGCCGCCGATGCCGCCAAGCTCGCTAAGGTTACGGGCAAAGCCACGTGGCCCGTCAAAGCCAAAGTCACCAACGAAATCGTCTATCTGGACGCCTACGAAGAAGAATCAGCCGTTATCGCCGGTGGTGGTAGTGAAGTTGACGGCAATGATTACTTCGTCGAAGAGCGTGTCAGCGCTCGCTCCTATTTGCACTCGGGCGAAGTCGACGCCAATGACGTGACTCATCTGGATGCCTCGCGCAATCAGATCATCGGCAGCAGCGCCGGACTAATTCCATTTATCGAGAAAAACTACGTCTATCGCAGCCTCATGGGTAGTAACCAGCAGCGACAGGCTGTCCCGCTGATTCAACCAAGCAGCCCGATCGTTGGTACCGGTCTGGAGCAGGCCGCCGCTCGCAACACCGGTCAAGTGATCATCGCCGAAGCTGCCGGCGAAGTTACCAAAGCCAGCGCTCAAGAAGTAGTTGTCAAGTACAAAACTGGCAGCGTTACCTACGAGCCGCAGCATTTTGTTCGCAGTAACGAAGGCACGTCGATCAATCAGAGAGTGGTAGTTTCCACGGGCGACAAAGTCAAAGCTGGCGACGTCTTGATCGAAGGCATGTCGATCGCTGATGGTGAGCTGGCGCTTGGTAAAGACCTGATTGTCGCCTTTATGCCTTGGGCTGGCTATAACTTCGAAGACGCCATCATCATCTCGCGCAAACTAGTCGAAGACGACACCCTGACCAGCGTGCATATCGTTGATTTCATGATCGAAGTCCGCGAAACCAAGCTGGGCCCTGAGGTTGTCACTTCTGATATACCAAACGTTTCCGAGGAAACATTGCGCCATCTCGACGAGGACGGCATTGTCCGTATCGGCGCCGAAGTCCACCCAGGCGACATCCTAGTCGGTAAGATCACGCCTAAGGGCGAGCAGGAACTCAGCTCCGAGGAGCGCCTCTTACGGGCAATCTTCGGTGAAAAAGCCAAAGAAGTCCGCGACACCTCCCAGCGCATGAGCAACGGCAAGCATGGCAAAGTCGTCGGCGTCAAAGTGTTTAACCGCGAAAGCGGCCATGAGCTCAAAGCTGGCGTTATCATGCAAATCCAAGTCTTCGTGGCTCAGATGCGCAAAATCGCTGTCGGTGATAAACTCGGCGGTCGCCATGGTAACAAGGGTGTTATCGCTCGCATCTTGCCAGTCGAAGACATGCCGTTTACGGCTGATGGCGCGCCAGTTGACATCGTACTCAATCCGTTGGGCGTGCCGTCTCGTATGAACGTCGGCCAATTGTTTGAAACTCACCTAGGCATGGCAGCCCAAGCCCTGGGCATGAAAGTCGCTAGCCCGTCATTTAATGGCGTGCCGGTCGCTAAAATCCAGGAATTGCTCAAAGAAGCCGGACTACCCGAAGACGGCAAGCAGCAGTTGTATGACGGTCGTACCGGTGACGCTTTTTCCGAGCTCACCACCGTCGGCTGCATGTACATGATCAAGCTTAATCACATGGTGGCTGACAAGATTCACGCCCGTTCAACTGGTCCATACACCATGGTCACCCAGCAGCCGCTCGGCGGTAAGGCCCAAAACGGCGGCCAGCGCTTCGGCGAAATGGAAGTCTGGGCGCTCGAAGCCTATGGCGCCGCTAGCACCTTACAGGAAATGCTGACCATCAAATCCGATGACGTCTATGGCCGCTCCAAAGCTTACGAATCGATCATTAAAAAGACCCAGATCGTCGGGCCAAAAGTGCCAGAAAGCTTCAACGTGCTGGTCAAAGAGCTCCAGGGTCTGTGCCTGAAAGTTGATCTAGTACACTCCAATACGGTCGTCGACGCCGAAGCCGTCCTAGCTAGCAACATCCACGAAGAAGCCACTCATCCGGCTGGGGTCGTAGTGCCGCAGGCCGCGATTTCAGACGTCGATGTCACCGAAGATACTGGCAGCGGCGATGAAGACTTTAGCATTGTCACCGCTGACGAAAGCGGTAGCATCGATAACGAGCCCGCTCTTGTTACGGAGGATATTGCCGCCGACGCCGGCACTAACGAAGGGGAGGAAATCTAATATGATACCGCAACGCTACAGCAATACCGGTACCGACATAGCCGACTTTGACGCCGTCCGTCTGGCCATCGCCAGCGCCGATGATATCGTCGACTGGAGTTACGGCGAAGTTACCAAACCCGAAACTATCAATTACCGTACCCAAAAACCAGAACGTGATGGCCTCTTTTGCGAGCGCATTTTTGGCCCCGTCAAAGACATCAATCCGCACGATGCCAAATATAAGGGCGTCCGCAGCCGCGAGGCCGCCGTCGACAAAAACGGCGAACTGGTCACCCGTAGTATCGTTCGCCGCGAGCGCATGGGCCACATCAAACTCGCCGTACCGGTTTCTCACATCTGGTTCTTGCGAGGCACGCCAAGCGCCGTCGGGCTGCTACTCGGCATGACCGTCAAGAGCTTAGAGCGAGTGGCTTATTTCGCCAGCTATATCATTAAGTCAGTTGACCTCAAGAAGCGTGACCAACTGTTGACAGATAAAGAAGCTGAATTCGCCGCCGGCAAAGAAGCCATCAAGCTTCGCTTCGAGAAAGAAGCCGAAGCTAAAGACGCCAATGTCAAAGCCTTGGCCGAGATGCAGACTAAGGAGACCGAAGAACTCACCGCCGCTTTTGAAGCCTACCGCGAACAGCTCGTCGGTTTGGAGAAACTCAATCTCATCAATGAGACTGACTATCGCAACCTGCCAAGCGATCTGCGTGCCCTCGTCACTGTCGGTATGGGTGGCGCCGCGCTCAGAGACCTGCTCAAAGACATCGACCTCAAGCAGCTCATCATCGATCTGACCAAAGAAGCCGAAGACGCCAAAGGCCAGCGCAAAAAGAAACTCATGAAGCGCCTGCGCTTGCTGGAAAACATGGACCGCGCCGGTATCAAGCCGAGTTCTATGTGCGTCAGCGTCTTGCCGGTCATCCCGCCCGATCTGCGTCCAATGGTGCAGCTGACTGGCGGCCGGTTTGCCACCTCTGACCTCAACGACCTCTATCGCCGCGTCATCAACCGTAATAATCGCCTCAAAAAGCTGATGGATCTTAACGCGCCGGAAGTCATTCGTCGCAACGAACAGCGCATGCTCCAGGAAGCCGTTGACGCCCTGATCGACAACAACAGTACCCGCAGCGGCCGCGCCGTAGCTGCTACTGGCCAGCGCCGTCGCCTGAAATCTCTGAGCGACATGTTGAAGGGCAAACAGGGCCGTTTCCGCCAAAACCTCCTCGGTAAGCGTGTCGACTACTCTGGTCGTTCGGTTATCGTGGCTGGTCCGGAGCTCAAAATTAACCAATGTGGTTTGCCAAAAATGATGGCGCTCGAGCTATTCAAACCATTTGTCATCGGCGAGCTGATCGAGCGCGAACAGGCGCATAACATCCGCAGCGCTTCACGCTTGATCGAACTAGGCGAGACCGTAGTTTGGGACGCTCTGGACGAAGTCATCAAGGGCAAATACGTGCTGCTGAACCGCGCTCCGTCGCTACATCGTCTCAGTATCCAGGCGTTTATGCCGGTGCTGATCGAAGGTCGCGCTATCCAGCTTCATCCGCTAGTTTGTAAAGGCTTCAACGCCGACTTCGACGGCGACCAGATGGCTGTGCACTTGCCGCTATCCGACAAGGCCCAGGCCGAAGCCCGCGACATCATGGCCGCTAACCGCAACCTTTTGAAGCCGGCCGACGGTTCGCCCATTCTGCACATCGAGCAGGACATCGTGCTTGGCTGTTACTACCTGACCTACGAACGACCACAAGCAGCCGATAAAGGCAAGGTTACCTCGTTCTCAAGCCTCGATGAAGCTATCATGGCTCTTGACAATGGTAGCATCACGCTGCAGAGCCATGTCCGTGTGCCTTTCCGCGGTGAAATCGCTGAAACCACGCTTGGACGGCTATTGTTCAGCGAGATTTTCCCCGATGATTTCCCACTGCAAAACGAAACGATGACCAAAAAGCGCTTACAGCAAGTCATGGCCCGAGTCTACACGCAGTACGGCCAGGAAAAGACCGCCGAGATTGCCGATGACCTCAAAGACCTCGGCTTTCACTACGCGACCCGTTCCGGCTTGTCGATGGGTATGAGTGACTTCGCCCCGATCACTGGCATGCAAGACCTGCTGGACAAGGGCGAGGTTCGGGCTGCCGCCATTTCTGATCAGTACGAAGAAGGCTTCATCACCGACGACGAGCGGCATCGTCTGACCGTCGATAACTGGACAAAGATCGAGATTAAAGTACAAGACATGCTGTCCGAACAGATGGTTGGCCAGGATTCTTCGATGGCCATCGCCATCAACTCCGGTGCCCGCGGTAACATTTCTCAACTGAAAAACGCCGTCGGTATGCTGGGCGTCCAGCAGGACGCTGGCGGTAACGTCATCGAGCTGCCGGTCAAATCAGGCTACATTAGCGGTCTCAATCCGCTGGAGTACTTCACCGGTACCCGCGGTACTCGTAAAGCCCTGATCGACATCGCACTCAAGACGGCCGATGCTGGCTACCTGACTCGCCGCCTGGTTGACGTGTCGCAAGACGTCTTCACCATCGAAGACGACACCAATGATCCTGGCTTCGCCATGTTGCGCCAGGACGCCGCGTTTATCGGCGTGCCATACGCTACCCGCCTGATTGGGCGCATCGCCGCTGAAACGCTTAAGGGCCATCTCAAAAAAGGCCAACTGGTCACCCAAGAGATTGCCGAAGCCATCGACGCTGACAACACCATAGATGGTGTCAAGATTATGAGCGCTCTAAGCTGTACCAGCGTGCGCGGCGTGTCTCAGAAATCCTACGGACTCGACCCAGCAACCGGTAGACTGGTCGCCGACCACCATCCGATCGGCGTCATCGCCGCTCAGAGTATCGGCGAGCTTGGCACGCAGCTGAGTCTCGACAGTAAACACCGTTCCGGTAGCGTCGTGGCTGACGACGCCGCGCAGGGCCTGTCGCGCGTCGAAGAGCTCTTCGAAGTCCGCACGCCAAAGGGCCAAGCCTACCTGACCGAAATCTCCGGCGTGGCCAACACTTGGGAAGAAGGCGATCACTACATCGTACAAATCACCGCTGACGACAAAGAAAAAGTCACCCTCAAACTCGGTGAACGCAAGGCGACGGTAGCTTCGGGTACCGATGTCGTCGCTGGTGACGTAGTCGCCGCTCTAGAAGACGCTTCCGAGCCACTGACCGCGCCGATGGCCGGTAAAGCCCAGGTGACCAACAAAGCCGTCATCATCACGCCGACCAGCCAAAGCGTCGTCAGGTACGAAATCCCTGGTTTCAAGCAATTACAAATCCAAGACGGCGACAAAGTCGTCGCTGGCCAGCGCTTGACCAATGGTTCCATCAATCTGCACGATTTGATGCGCTTGCAAGGCGTCGAAGCCACGCAGCGCTACATCATGAACGAAATCTTGAAGATCTTTGCCGCTCAGGGTCAAAACGTGGCCGATAAACACCTAGAGATCATTGTGCGCCAGATGTTCAGTCGCGTCCAGATCGAAGTAGCTGCTGACAGCGAGTTTGTCACCGGCGACATTGTTAGCAAGCTGGCAGTCGTCGAAGCCAATGAAACGTTAGTCGCCGCCAAGAAGCAGCCTGCTAAATACGACCAATTACTGCTAGGCATCACCAAAGCTAGCCTCAGCACCGATTCCTTCCTGAGCGCCGCGTCATTCCAGGACACCACCAGGGTACTGATCGCCGCCGCCACCAGCGGTAAGGTCGACAAACTCTACGGCCTGAAAGAAAACGTCATCCTGGGCCGCAAGATCCCCGTCGGTACCGGCGTGCAGACTGACGATGATGACGAAGATGGCGCGGAACTGCTGGCTGAAGCCGAACATATCATCGGTGAGCCCGCTACTGTAGCTGCCGAATCTGAAGTCTAGCGCGGGCTATTGAAAATACAACGCCAACCTGTTAGAATAGTTAGGTAGTACGCAGATTTTATGTCTGCCTTCCGGTCTAATCACGACCTACGGGCAGACATAAAAATCTGTCGCAATCAGTAGTTAATAAACTAAGCGATCCGAGCCAGGGAAGTCGGCATACTCCCCGCAGCAGCAGATCACAGATCCACCCAAGGAGTATAAATGCCAACAATTAATCAGTTAGTGCGCAAGCCTCGCGTCAAGGTGACCACCAAGAGTAAGTCGCCAGCAATGCAGCGCGTCACCAACAACCTCAAGACACGCAACTACGAGAAACCAGCACCCTTTAAGCGTGGTGTCTGCGTCAAGGTAACTACCAAAACGCCAAAGAAGCCAAACTCGGCGCTGCGTAAAGTCGCCCGCGTGCGCCTCAGCAACGGCTACGAAGTCTGGGCTTACATCGGCGGCGAAGGCCACAATTTGCAAGAGCACGCTGTCGTGCTTGTTCGCGGTGGCCGCGTCAAGGACCTTCCTGGTGTTCGCTACCACATCGTTCGCGGCAGCCTTGACCTCCAAGGTGTCACTGACCGCAAGCAAGGCCGTTCCAAATACGGCACCAAGAAAGGCGGCAAGTAATGGCCCATCAACAAACAGCTCGTGAAAGATCAAGTGCCTTAGATGCACTTTGGTGGGAAAGCGCTGAAGAATGGGATAGCGGAGCGATGCAAAACGCGGTCAAAGGTGCCCCTGTACAAGATATCAGACTCGCGCTGAGTGTCAGCGGACAAATCCTTAAGGACGAGGATTCCTCTCGCTTTAATACAGATGAAAAGAGACAGCATGGCGTTTTGGCTGTTACATCTCTTTTGGCTGCACTCAGAGAAGCTGGCTATGAATTGCCCGAAGAGCTAGATGTAGAAAGGGTAAGTGCTGAACTGCCGTCGGTCTTAGATCGCGGGACGGTAATGGAGGAAGAACGTTATGCCGCGTAAGAAGACTAAATCCCTCATTCGTGATATTCAGCCAGACCGTATGTACCAAAGCGTGCAAGTACAGCGGCTTATTAATCGCGTCATGCTCAATGGCAAAAAACAGATTGCTGAGCGTCTGGTATACGGCGGCATGGAAAAAGCTGCCAAAAAACTCAAAGTCGACAATCCGCTTGATGTGTTTGAACAAGCTTATAAAAATGTCCAGCCGCACATGGAGACTCGCTCTCGTCGTGTCGGTGGCGCCAACTACCAAATTCCATTTGAAGTCAAAGGCCAGCGCCAGCAACACCTGACAACCATGTGGTTTGTCCAAGCAGCTCGTGCC
>JBAQZF010000145.1:0-2824 GCA_049790715.1 Saccharimonadales bacterium (SeqCode)
GCGCTAGACAGCTTGAACAGGTTGCGGCCATAGATGTCGAACCATTTTGGGACATAATCTCTGTGACTGAACGCATGACATAAGGGAATTCTGCTTCACTCGGCAATACGGCGGTCAAAGCCCGCTCCGCCAGATAGCCATGGCCAATTTCGCGCCGTCCAGGACTACCAAGACGCTTTACTTCGCCGACGGTGTAACCTGGCGCGTTGTAATGATGCAAGTACCGACGCTCATCCTCACGCTCCATAGTATCAACCATCTGCGCGAAGCTTAGTGGCGCCAGCGTCACGATGTTCAAAGCCTGCGTCATACCGCGGGTAAACAAGCTAGAACCATGCGCTCGCGGCAATAGGCCAACTTCGCTACTCAGCGAACGAACTTCGGTCAATTTCCGACCATCAGGCCGCACGCTCTTTTCAACAATACCTTTGCGCACGTCTTTGTGCAGCGCCGATTGAAAGGCATCATGATAATGTCCTTTGAATTCTTCATATTCGTCGCCCAGCTTCTCGGCCAACTCTGTAAGCATCTCGTCACGCAGCTGCTGTACCAGCACGTTGCGCTCCGGATACGGCTTACGCAGGTCGTCGCCCAACTTGCCTTCCAGCCATTCGTCAACCGTTTTTTGGATCGATTCATCGGGCAGGCTCAACTGGAATTCTTGCTTAGTGACACCAATTTTCTTGATCAACTCCTGCTGGACTTTAATCGCTGGCTGCATAGCCTCAAACGCGAATTCCAAGGCTTCGGCCACTTGTGCCTCAGTCACTTCACTAGCACCAGCTTCAACCATCATAATGCCCTCGCCGGTGCCGGCAACGACCAGGTCCAACGCGCCCTCGCTCAATTCTTCCGGTGATGCGAAGGCTTTAAACTTCCCGTCAACCAGACCAATACGCAATCCCGCTACCGGTCCCTCAAATGGCGCACCGCTCAGCATAAAGGCTGTACTCATGGCAATCATGGCAATCATATCTGGGCGAAAATCCGGGTCCATACTTAGTACCGTCGCCACACCCTGTGCCTCATGCCGATAGCCCTTGGGCCACAGCGGACGAATCGGACGATCGATCAGCCGGCCAATCAAGATAGCGTCATCCGATGGCCGACCTTCTCGCTTAATAAACCGCGAACCGCTGATCTTACCGGCCGCGTACATCTTTTCTTCATAATCAATGCTTAAGGGAAAATAATCCATGCTAATCGGCTTGTCGCCAACCATAGCCGTTCCCAGTACTACGGTGTCACCGTAGCGTACTAGTACAGAGGCCGAAGTACGAAAACCGACGCGGCCCACTTCTAAGCTCAGCGTGCGGCCGCACAGCTCAGTTTCTACTTTGATAATGTCTTTGCCAAAGGGGTTAATTGTTTGTCCCATTGGTTCCTTTCTATATGGAAGTTTTCTCGGGCAGAGTTCAAATATACGGCGCCCCTTGTGCTGTAAACGGATGCTATATATCTGCGGCTCTGGCGAGAAAGTACTCTTCCAGGTCATTTAATGTGCACAAGCTCGAGTCCTCGAAAAATTCAAGAATTCCAGTCTATACACCAGAGACTTTTTCAGAAATAGTGCAGGTTGCACCAAAACCGAGCACCGAAGCGGAGGCGTACACAAATGTACGGTGAGCATCGGAGCGCAGGTTTTGGTGTGAAATGTGCATTTCTGGAAAGTCTTTCAGCGGCGAATGCCGAGTTTTTTGATCAGGTCCAGATACGCCTGGCTATCGCGCTGAGCGATGTAGCGCAGCAAACGGCGACGCTTACCAACCATCTGCAGCAGACCGCGGCGCGCCATAAAGTCATGTTTATTGACCTTCAGGTGCTCCGTTAACTCCTTAATGCGCTCTGTCAAAACGGCTACCTGGGCACTTGAGCCACCAGTGTCGTCCTTGTGTACCTGCGTGCTTTTAATAGCAGCGGTTTTCTTCTCAGTTGTAATCATGTTCAATCATTTTAACAGATGAAGGCATTAAAGGCAACTCCAAAATCCCAAAAATGTATTCGCCGGAGCGCAATTAATCATGCCACTGTTTTGATAAGAAATGCCCAGGGTCTATAATTGCGATGTAATCAAGGAGGTTGCATGAGTCATCAGGCATACATGACGGAAATAAAAAGATCTCAAGAACATCAGGCAGAGTCGTTGGTTGATCTAGACGGAGTCAGCTACATGAAACAACTTGCTGAACTGATAGCGGAACAAAACAACCCCCTCTCCCCTGTATTCCGTACTGACAAAGAAACCTTTGCAGATGTGCCTGTAACTGCCATATGGACACATGGACGAAATAGCTGGCAATCTGCAGACGATCCGGAAAAAAGCAAGGTAATCTTTAGTGTGCCTTACGAAATTACACGCCGTATTCAATCCGATTATGCCCAGTCTGTTATGCAACGTTTCTTTGGTCAAAGTAATCTGGTCAGGCTACCAGAAGCGATTGGGGAAAATCCTATTAAGCCCGAGATATTTACCAGCGAGATCATAACTAATGATTGGTCAATGCTCGCAAAAGCAATTCAAATGTCAGCCGAGGATAGTGGGGGTTACCTAGGGGGGCGAAGCGTGCAAGCTATAACGCCTGCTGGCGTGGAAGTAATCCAAGCACGTATTAGTGAGAATCGCCTTGAGTTGTATCTAAATTCTAAAACAGTGCGCGAAATCCAAGCGGTCTGGGCAAAAGCTTTTAAACGTGAAGTATTCCTGGAAAACTAACCAAATTTGCTTCTAAATTTTTACCGTCTACTGTCTTTGCCAAAAGTGCATCTGTGATAGAGAAATTACCCACTTCTGTCCGACGAAGTGCAATCGTATGTGCGCCAGTAC
>JBAQZF010000146.1:0-2453 GCA_049790715.1 Saccharimonadales bacterium (SeqCode)
CAGCCATAGACCTGCCCCATCCAACCAGCATCGCGCTGCGCTAGATAGTCATTGACCGTCACCACATGCACGCCCTTCTCGGTCAGCGCGTTGAGATAGACCGCCAGCGTCGCCACCAGCGTCTTGCCCTCGCCAGTCTTCATTTCGGCGACGTTGCCCTCGTGCAGCACCATACCGCCGATCAGTTGCACGTCAAAGTGCCGCTGCCCCAGCGCCCGCGTCGCGCCCTCGCGCGCCACCGCAAAAGCATCTGGCAGTATGTCGTCTAGCGACTCTTTTTTGAGCCGTTTTTTGAGCACGTCAGTCTGCTCGCGCAGCTGCTTGTCGGTCAGCTTTTTATACTTGTCGCTGAGGTCATTAACCAGCTTGACGCGCTTGCGCAACCGCTTGACCGTCCGAGCTTGCGGATCCCCCAAAATTTTCTTAAAGACAATATTCATCAGCCCCTGGTAACTCCCCTTCTCTGATAGCAGTGAAATAACAACACGTTATTTCATACAATTATAGCTGTTTTTCACCCCAAAAGCGACCACTAAAATGTAAAGCGAACCGACTGCTTAGCCTCCGATCTAATTACCGTTGCGGCGCAAGCGGGCAAAAAGGTGGCGGCGGGTTTTGCCGCTGCCATGGGTGTCTTTGTATTTTTTGAGCTGAAGTTTGAGCTTAGCTTCGACGATGTCGACGGCGGCGTACATATTGAGCGCCCGCTCTTTGATGATGATATTTTGATGCGGCAAGTGAAGCGTGACTTCACAGGCGCAGTGGTCGTGCTGCTTGGCCTTTGACTCCTTGAGATGGACTTCGCAGTGCGCGCTTTGGCGGACGTGACGAGAAACGTAGCGATCCAGCCCGCCGATTTTTTTGGTCACGTAGGCGCGCAGCTTATCATCGACGGTCATATGCACGCCCTGGATCTCGAATCGTTGCAGCATAGCACCCTCCTTTATCTGTTAATTGACTGGTCGCGCGAGAAGAATCTATCTGTATTATACGCTCGTCTGGCAATGCCCGCGCGTCAAATCTCGGTTTTGCCGGCCATGAATGGCTGCAAGGCGGCAGGGATTTTGACGTTGCCGTCAGGGGTCTGGTGGTTTTCGATCAAGGCGATGGCGACACGACTAAAGGCGGCAGCAGTGCCATTCAAAGTATGCACGAAGCGCGCTTTGCCTTCATTGTCTTTGTAGCGAATATTGAGTCGCCGAGCCTGGTAATCAGTAACATTTGAGCAGCTCATCAGCTCGCGGTAACTTTTATCGGCCGGACTCCAGTATTCGATATCAAATTTTTTGTAAGCGGATTGGCCTAGATCACCAGCGGCAATACGAACTAGACGGTATGGCACTTCTAGCGCCTGACAGAGCTCCTCTTCAAGCGCAACTAACTTCTGATGCCATTGCTCGCTGTCTTCTGGCTTACAGAAGACATACATTTCTAGCTTGTTGAACTGGTGTACTCGATACAGGCCTTTGCTGTGCTTGCCGTAGGCGCCGGCTTCCATGCGGTACGCTGGGCTTAAACCAACGTACAACAGAGGTAGTTTATTGGCTTCGAGCACTTCATCAGCATGATAGCCAGTAATTGGAATCTCGGCGGTAGCGATAAGATTCAAGTCTTCGCCTTCAATCTTATAAATTTGCTGCTCATCGCCGCGGGCCGAAAAGCCAGTGCCTTCTATAGTACGCGTGTTGGCCATGTGTGGCACCGTAATCGGCGTGAAGCCATGTGTGGCAGCTAGCTGTAAACCGTATTGAAAAACTGCCAGTTCTAACTGCACTAAATCGCCTTTGAGGTAGTAGAATTTAGCGCCAGCGACTTTTGCCCCGCGCTCAAAATCGATTAATCCTCGCTGTTCGCCCCAAGCCACATGATCGACAACTTCGTCTTGCCGCGGTTCACCCCATTTTTTCTCTTCGCGATTATTTTCCTCGCCGCCCTCGGGTGTATCATCAGGCGTGACATTTGGCACCTCTTTAAGAAGTGCCAGAAATTCTTTGTCGATAGAGCCGAGTTTGTGCTCCAAGTCTGCCAATTTGTCCTTGAGTTCTCGGCCAGCTGCCATCTGTTCTTCGCTTGGTTTTTGGCCCTTGTTTTGCCCTGTTAATTCGTTGCGCTGGCGACGCAAGTCTTCGACCTGCCGTAATAATTCTCGTCGCTCTCCGTCAAAGCCTAATAGCTGGTGGATGTCGACCTCATAGCCCTTTTGGCGCGACTTTTCAGACACTAGCTCGGGGTTATCGCGGATATATTGAATATCTAGCATGTCTGTTATTATACCTTATCTTCTTACATTACGCTGCTGGATATTTACATACCTTTTCAAAAAGGTATACATTGACAAAAAGTATCCCATTTGCTAACATGTAAGTATTATGCAAAAAGCCATCACCATGACCTCAAAAGGCACTTTCACCCTGCCCGCCCAGGTGCGAAAAGCGCTCGGTGTTACCAAAGCC
>JBAQZF010000147.1:0-3842 GCA_049790715.1 Saccharimonadales bacterium (SeqCode)
CTTTATGACTTTCTATTCGACGAGGTCTTTGCACGCGGCGAGAAGAGAGCAATCCTGGTCCACCCACAGGCGGGTACGGACTGGGGCTGGATACCATTTATAGTTGGCGAAGATTACTACGACTACAGGCAGATTTTACGTTCATTGCTTACCTATGTGGTTACGGGTGTAGCGTACGACCCATACGAGCATAGATAAACCGATTAACTTTACTAAGATTTAAACCTAACTGATTCAGAAAGAATATTATGCAATCGGGTCTTGTTAGGTGCAAATCTTGGCTGGGGCGGAGGGATTCGAACCCCCGAATGCCAGTACCAACAACTGGTGCCTTACCACTTGGCCACGCCCCATCGCCTGTCATGAGACAAACCTTGCGGTTTTTCTCATCGCGCCATGTGCCGAAATGAATTCGTCACGTGGGCTGCTCTTTTTTCCTCTCAATTTCACCAACAGTCGCCTGACGGCTCCTTGGTTTGTGAAATTGACTCGTAACTCAACGTGTCAGCTAACAGATTAATTCTAGCCTACATTAACCCCCAAAACAACCAAAACGAAGTTCGACGGCCGACGGTTTTTCTGCTAGAGTAGGGATAATTAGTACCGTTAGGTAATCATGCCCGCCAAAGTATCAAAAAATCCTGCTGACTATATAGTGCCGCTGAACATCAACGGCCTGGAAGGGCGTATGCTGTACGCGCCGGCTCCCAGGGGTAAAACCAAAGAGATCCTGTTTATCTATGGCCATCATTCCAGCCTGGAGCGTTGGTGGGGGCTAACCCAAGTGCTGAATCGCTACGCGGCGGTGACCATGCCTGACCTGCCTGGGTTTGGCGGCATGGATAGCTTTTATAAAATCGGCAAGCAGCCGACCATCGACAACTTGGCGGATTATCTGGCAGCGTTTATCAAACTGCGCTTTAAGCGCAAAAAGATCATCATCGTCGGTATGAGTTTTGGCTTCGTCGTCGCTACCCGTATGCTGCAGCGCTACCCAGAGCTGACCAAAAAGGTCGACATGTGCGTCAGCATCGCCGGTTTTGCGCACAAAGACGACTTTACTTTTTCCAAACCGCGCTGGGCGATGTATCGCTACGGTGCTGGGTTTTATACGCATCGCTTGCCGGCGCTGTTTTTCCGCTATATATGCCTCAGTCCTATCGTACTCAAAAATGTCTATCGACACACGCACAATGCCAAGGATAAATTTAAAGGCGTGGCCGATGACGAGCTGGAGCAAATTACCCAATTTGAAATTCATCTGTGGCACTGCAACGATGTCCGCACCTACATGAAAACCACCGTCGAGTTCTTGACACTCGACAACTGCGATCGGCGCGTTGAGCTGCCGGTGCATCACGTGGCTATCAAGGCTGATCGCTACTTTGACGCTCACATCGTCGAGCAGCATTTGCGAGTTATTTTTAGTGATTTTCATCTGTTAGCGACGCTGCAAGTCGGCAATCACGCGCCGAGCATCATCGCCGACGCCAAAGCTGCCGCTCCATATATACCGCTGAAATTACGCCGACTGCTGGCCAAACAGTGATGCTATACTGGAGGGTAAGATGAAAATAGGTCTGGTTTGCCCGTACAACATCGTTAAGCCCGGGGGCGTGCAAGAAGTTGTCTTAGCTCTCAAACATGGGCTGGAGCAGCGCGGCCACAGCGCCAAGATTATCACTCCTTCCCCGCGCAAACACGAGCTCGAGCCGGAGCCAGGCGTTATTTTTGCTGGCACCTCGGTTGATTTTCGCACCCTGTCATTCTCCGATACCACCTCACAGGTCTCCAGCACCGCCGACAACGAGCGGATCGACGCTATCCTGGCCGCCGAGCAGTTCGACGTCCTGCATTTCCACGAACCCTGGATGCCTTTGCTGAGTCGACAGCTGTTGCAGCGATCCACCGCCGTCAACATCGCCACTTTCCACTCCAAGGTCGCCGATGGTGTTATGAGCCGCTCTATTCTTAAAGTAGTCACGCCGTACCTCAACTCTTGCATGAAATATTTAGACACGCTGACGGCTGTGTCCGATTCAGCCGCCGAATACGCTTCTGGCACCACCAAACTGCCGATCACCATTATCCCCAACGGTATTGATCTGGCAAAATACCAGCGTTCTACCAAAAAATCCCGAAAATCCGGCCAGAAAACCATACTGTTTATTGGTCGTTTGGAGCGTCGCAAAGGTGTCAAACATCTATTGCAGGCCTATCAACTGCTGGCGCAAGATAATCCAGACGTAAAGCTGCTGATCGCCGGCGACGGCCCCGATCGCGAAAAACTGGAAATGCTGGCCGATGACCTTAAGCTGTCCAATGTCAGCTTCCTGGGCTTCATCAGCGAAGAATTGAAACTCAAATTGCTTGGTGAAACAGATCTGTTTTGCTCGCCGGCGCTGTTTGGCGAAAGCTTTGGCATTGTGCTGCTGGAAGCCATGGCTATGGGCGCCGTAACGGTGGCTGGTAATAATTCTGGCTACCAAGACGTCATGCAGGGTCTCGGCGCACTGTCGCTGGTCAACCCTGAAGATACCGTAGAATTTGCTCGCCGTCTCGAGCTGCTGCTGCGTGAAGATAAGCTGCGGACGCTGTGGCAGGCGTGGGCTAAGAGCTATGTCAAACAATTCAATTATCCCACTGTCGTCGCCCAGTACGAAGAACTGTACCATGAGGCGCTGAAGCGACATGGACAGGCATAAGACCTCTGCCAGCCGACGCGAAATCCTTAAAATCGGCTTAGTGCTGGATACTTCGCTCGATCCGCCCGACGGCGTCCAGCAATACGTCATTAGCATCGGCGAATGGCTGCGCTCTCAAGGACATGACGTACATTATCTGGTTGGTCAGACCGACAAACGCCAGTTGCCAAACATTCACAGCCTGGCGCGCAACGTATCAGTTATATTCAATGGTAACCGCACCACCATTCCCTTGCCCGCCAGCCGTAGGAAATTGCGGCGATTTATAGAGCAGGAGAATTTTGACGTTTTGCACGTCCAAACACCGCACCATCCGCTGCTGGCCCAGCGTTTGATACTAGCCGCTAGCCCGCGGACAGCCGTCATTGGTACCTTTCACATTTTGCCTTATGGCTGGACGACCCGGATCGGCAACAGATTGCTCGGCCTGTGGCTGCGGCCGTCTCTGAAGCGTTTTGATCGCATGCTGGCTGTTTCACCGGTAGCCGCTGAATTTTGCCAGCGTAGTTTCGGCTTGCCCGCCGAGGTTTTGCCCAACGTCGTGGATTACCATCAGTATCATGCCGCCAAGCCATTGCCTCAGTACGCCGACGACAAACTGACTATCTTATTTTTAGGGCGGCTAGTACCCCGCAAAGGCTGCCTGACGCTGTTGCAAGCCGTCGCTAAGTTGCTCCATAGCGGCCAGGCCGTACCGCCGTTTAGGGTCGTTATCTGCGGCCGCGGACAGCTAGAACGCAAACTCCGCCAATTTGTTGCCGACAATACGATGAAAAAAATCGTAGAATTTACCGGTTTCGTGAGCGACAAAGACAAACCACGCTACTACGCCTCGGCCGATATAGCCGTCTTCCCCAGTAGTGGCGGCGAAAGCTTCGGCATCGTGCTGCTAGAAGCCATGGCCAGCGGCAAAGCGGCGGTGCTGGCTGGTGATAACCCTGGCTATCACTCCGTTATGAAGCCGTATCCTGAGGCTTTGTTTGACCCTCGTGACTCCGACGCGCTAGCTGAAAAATTACCCCACTACCTGACTAATCCGACAGATCGATCGCGGGCCGCGGCTTGGGGCGCTGCCTATAGCCGCGATTTTGATACCGCGGTAGTCGGCCAAAAATTACTGGCCATCTATCAAGAAGC
>JBAQZF010000148.1:0-4591 GCA_049790715.1 Saccharimonadales bacterium (SeqCode)
CTTATAGCCTACCTCTATAAAAAGTCAAGCTTAAGCCTAGTAGTCGACTTATTACTATTACTTGAAACGGTCGCTGGGGAGAGGGAATTTTAGGGCGAATTGTTTTACTTCGTTACTTAACTTGTTAAGTAACTCTGGATTGTCTCTGTTGTCGATGGCTTGTTTCATCCATTCGGCGAGCGTTTCCATATCTTTTTCACGCAGGCCGCGAGTCGTGATAGCCGGGGTGCCGAGGCGGATGCCGCTAGGACGGAATGGCGGCAATGGGTCGTCGGCGACGGCGTTTTTGTTGAGCGTCAGGCCGATGGCGTCGAGCGCGGTTTCGGCGACGTTGCCGTTAATGCCGAAGCTTTTGTGGACGTCAGCTAGGATAAGGTGATTGCTAGTACCGCCAGTGAGTAGCTGGAATTCCCTGGCCTGCAGCGCGTCAGCTAAGGCGCTGGCGTTGGTGACAATTTGCCGCGCGTAGGTTTTAAACTCAGGTTTGAGCGCTTCGCCAAAGGCGACGGCTTTGGCGGCGATGATGTGCATATGCGGGCCGCCTTGCATACCCGGAAAGACAGCGCGGTCAATGAGCGTCGGGATGTTTTCCAGCGTTTTTTCGGGAGCCTTGAGCGGATTGCCGACAGTGCCGCGACTGAGAATCAAGCCACCGCGCGGCCCACGCAAGGTTTTGTGCGTCGTGGTCGTAACCACATGAAAGCCATAGTCAAAGGGGTTTTTGGCGACGCCGCCAGCGATCAGGCCAGCGATGTGGGCCATGTCAGCCATCAGCAAGGCGTCGACTTCGTTGCCAATTTCGGCGAACTTGGCATAGTCCAGCTCGCGCGGGTAGGCGCTAAAGCCAGCTAGGATGATCTTTGGCTTGTGCCGACGGGCAAGCGTGCGTAATTTATCATAATCAATCTCGCCCGTAGCCGGATCTTTCATCTTATAACGAATGAAATTGTATAGTTTAGCCGAGCGCGTCACCGGCGCGCCATGGGTCAGGTGACCGCCATGACTGAGATCCATGGCTAGGACGGTGTCGCCTGGCTCTAGCCACGCGCTGTAGACGGCTTCGTTGGCCGGCGCGCCAGAGTGCGGTTGGACATTGGCATGGTCGGCTTTGAAAAGTTTTTTGGCGCGATCGATGGCTAGTTGTTCGACTTTGTCAGTAAATTCCTGGCCGCCATAGTAGCGCTTGCCCGGGTAGCCTTCGGAGTATTTGTTAGTAAAAACGCTGCCCATGGCGTCGAGTACGTCGCGGGACACGTAATTTTCGGAGGGGATCAGCTCCAGACCTTCGCGCTGGCGTTGCTCTTCGGCGGCAATTAGTTGGGCTACAGTATCGTCAATCATGATCTTTCTCCTCGCTCGGTTATATTTCAGTATAAATCAGTGATGAGAAGAAAGCTAAACCATAGTTTTAGTATAGCACCCGATGGAAGTTTTTATTTGCTGCCACATTATACTCAAAGAACTTTTTGCGAAATGCATCCCTGCTCTCAGAAAAACACTATTTTGCAAAAAAGTCCTTTGATGTTATTTTTAACTTAGTAATGCGGCAACGATTTGAAGACACAGACTTAGCTACATTTCGCCGATTGATGGTGGAGAGCTTAACACTACCAGACCCATTAGGGTCTGGTATCTCGGGAACGTCGGAAACCACAAAAGCACTCCACTTCCTAGACTGCGTAGAGGTTAGCCATGTCTATCATGTTAATAACTTCCTTGAAGCTGATTGTCCAAAAGAACATATCGAAGAAGAAAGCCAAAGGTATATAACAACAGCGTGTATGCTCAACCGACTGAGAACAGCCATCCATGACAGTGATGAAATTATTATAGATCTGCTGGTTGCTCTTGAAGAACAAGACATTACAAACACTACACCAGCCAAACCACAAAGAATACCACATCCTAGTTATCCCTCGCCTACCGAACTAAAGCGTTACGAGACCTTCAGTGCCTTGGGGCCTATATTAGCACTTTACTTTCAGGAAAGCATAGTACCTACTAGCTCCTGAATATCGTCTTTTAATCGATGCAAGTTTGAAATTTATATTTGTTTATAATATCACATATGATATGATCTATCGGCCTATGGACTCGACTAATCAGAAAATTGGCCATCTTATTGCTCAACTACGACAAGATAGAGGTCTCACCCAGGCCGAATTTGCCCGTCGGCTCAATACGTCGCAATCGGCTGTCAACCGCATGGAACATGGCCGGCAAAATCTCAGTCTCGACACGCTTGGCCGTATCAGCGACGTGCTTAATAAACAACTGATATCCCTGGGAAGCGGCGCGACTAACTTGCGTATTGAAGGGGGTCACGAGCTCAAGGGTAAAATAACACTCAAAACCAGCAAAAACGCTGCTGTCGGGTTGCTGTGCGCCAGTCTGCTCAACTACGGGGTGACTCGTTTCAAAGCCTTTCCTCGCATCGAGGAGGTTTATCGGATTATCGAGGTGCTAGAAAGTATTGGCGTAAGTGTTAAGTGGCTGCCTGGCAATGATCTTGAGATTCGCCGGCCGAAAGAACTTAAACTTGATCAGCTTAACGCGGAAGCTGCTCGCAAAACTCGTACGGTACTGATGATGATCGGGCCATTGATTCACGATCGTAAGGAATTCAAAATCCCTTACGCTGGCGGCTGCAAACTTGGCACTCGTTCCGTAGCACCACATTTGTACGCGCTTGAAAACTTTGGCGTCGATATCGTAGCTCATACCGGTTACTACCGAATCAAAGTAGCAAAAAAATCGCCGGAGCGTATAACCTTGTATGAACCTGGTGATACGGTTACTGAAAATACGTTATTTGCTGCCGCCTGTACGCCCGGCAAGACTATTATCGAGTTTGCGAGCGCTAATTACGCGGTTCAAGAAGTCTGCTTTTTCCTACAAAAACTCGGCATAAAAGTCAGCGGAGCCGGCCTGACGACGATGACCGTTGAAGGCGTATCACATATAAAGAAAAATGTCACCTACGCGCCGAGCGAAGACCCCATTGAAGCCATGTTCTTTACGGCCGCGGCAGTCGCCACCAACTCACATATCACGATCCAGCGGGTACCAATCGAATTCATGTCAGTTGAGCTTTTGAAATTAGAAAAAATGGGATTACGCGTCGACCAGACAGCGCGCTATAAAGCCTTGAATGGCCAGACTGATCTAGTGGACCTGACGGTCCACAAACACAATGGCGAATTACGAGCTTTAGCTGATAAACTTCATTCCTTGCCTTTTCCTGGCCTGAACGCTGACAATCTGCCCTATTTCGTGCCGATCGCCGCTGTCTGCCATGGGCGGACACTGATACACGACTGGATGTACGAAAACCGCGCTATTTATTACACTGAGCTGACGAAAATCGGCGCGCGGGTGGAATTGGCTGATCCGCACCGCATCTATGTCACCGGACCGACTAAATTTACCGCTGCCGACGTGTCTTCGCCACCTGCTCTGCGGCCAGCCTCTCTGTTGCTCATCGGCATGTTAGCTGCTCCCGGCAAGTCGGTACTCCGGAACGTCTACACTATTAACCGCGGCTACGAAGATCTGGCTGAACGCCTCAATAGCCTCGGCGCGCGCATCACTGTCCTACACGAAATTTAGACCAACTCGGTAGTAGACTAGACTGATTGAAGCATTTATCGCAATAATGTTGTGTATTTATGTATTTTGTGATAGAATATACGTGTAATGACGTGGAAGATGTTTGGTAAGGATACTCCCAGAGACTCTACTGAGGCTCGCGCGGCAGCGAAGCCTGTTCAGCGTAGCCGGACAGCAACGGCTAAACCCACCTATAAACCACGTAAAAAGCTAGCTTTGCTACTGCCTGGACACAACGAAGAGTTAATAATCGCCACCACCATCCGTTCGGCTGTGGCAGCTGGTCAAAAAAAGCGTGATATCTTCGTGGTCAACGACGCTTCGACGGACGCGACGCGCGCCATAGCCACCAAGCTGCTCGGCAAACAAAACGTGCTGAACGTCCAGCGCAGCGGCAAGGCGCTGGCAGTCAAAAAAGCTATCAAGAAATTTAACATTGAGCGCGAGTATCAATGGTTGCACGTGGCTGATGCCGACAGTGTCTTTTCGCGCGACTATTTCCGCATCTATCGGCGTACCTTAAGCCGCGACTACGTGGTAGCGATCGGTTTCGTGCAGAGTTTGCGCGGCAACTGGATCAGCACGTACCGCGCGCTCAGCTACACCTATGGCCAGCACGTCTATCGCCGGATTCAATCAGCGCTCGGCATGGTGTCGGTGTTTCCAGGTCCAGTGACTAGCTTTCGCACCGACATACTTTCAAAGCTAGAGCTAACTGGCAACAGCCTGACGGAAGATTTTGATATTACTTTGCAGGTGCATCGAAAACGCCTCGGAAAGATCAAGTACATACCAAAAGCTATCAATTACACCCAAGATCCGCAAAGTCTGCGCGATTTTTGTAAACAGAGCATGCGTTGGTATCGGGGCTTTTTTCAGGGAATTAAGGAATATCGCATCGGTCTCAGTCGGCAGCGTATAGATATCGGCATCGGCTTTCAGCTGTTACAGACTATCGTATTCTTGATTCAGATCACTGTTC
>JBAQZF010000149.1:0-10891 GCA_049790715.1 Saccharimonadales bacterium (SeqCode)
ACTGAGGGCTGATTTCGTTTCGTAAGCGAGTGATGTCCGGTATGGTGATCCGGCCTTTTTCGAGACTGATGATCTTTTTGTGGTGCAGGCGGCGCAGCTCGCGGCTGGCGGTTTCACGAGTCAAGTTAGTCGAGCGGGCGATATATTCGACTGGGACGCGTTTGGGGATGGTTACCTGTTGCTCTTCCCGCCTTCCAAAGCAACCGGCTAGAAAAATTACTCGAAAAACTATGCGTTCGCGGGCGCTGCGATACTGGAGATTGTCAAGTTCGCTGGCCAGAGCGAAGAAATGCTGGCCTAGAGTACGCAATATGACATGAGCGACGCGCGGACGGCTGCGTAGTACATGCGTGAATTGCTCGTGAGAGATACGTCTCAACTCGGTGGCGTCGAGCGCCGCGAAGGTGATCTCATGCAGCACGCCGGTGACTGCCCAGGCGACCGGAAAGACCTCGCCTGGCAATAAGGTCATGATGATATTGGCTTCGCCGGTTTTGCTGAGCGAATAGACCTTGATCCAGCCGGAAACGACGTAGTAGATGCCGGAGGGCGTGTCGCCGGCACGAATGACTATCTCGTTACGCTCGTACAGTAGGCTCCGTCCTTTTTGGAACAGCTGAGAAAGTTCATCATCGCCAGTGTTCGTAAGCATAATCGTTATTTACTACGCTCAAGTATAAAAAACTAGTGTTAAATCATTCTTAAAAGTAATTATTCCGTCAGCGCTAACAGATGTAGAAATAAATTTTGGGTGATCTAAAGCAGCTCGGTATTCGTGATCGGCTCCGCGAAAAATAGAACTGTAACTACGCTAAACGTGTGATATTTGTAGTGCCAGCAAACGACGAGCGTCCACGCAACAGATGACTTCGGCTGCCGAGAGATTATACTTATGATAGATTTCAGGGTTTTTAATCATTTTTTAATGTCGGCGATTAATAATTAAAAAGTTATGAGATTACTGATTATTGAAGATGATCCTGGGATCCTTATGACACTGTATAGAGCGTTGGCCGTTCTCTATACGGTTGACACTGCCAGCACAGGCAACAACGGCTTGCGCAAGCTGGCGCTCCATGCCTACGACGCGATCATCCTGGATCTATCACTTCCTGACGTACCTGGCCTGCGCGTCTGCGAACGATTGCGCAGCAATGGCAACGACACGCCTATTCTGGTCCTCAGCGGGACAACGGAAGTCTTGCGCAAGGTGACGCTGCTGGACAGCGGCGCTAACGACTACCTGACTAAACCCTTTAGTATCGAGGAGCTAAAAGCTCGGCTTCGCGTCCTGGTACGGCACTCGCAAAAAGCGACCAACACCCGACATCGCTTGGTGGTCGGCGATCTGGTTTTAGACACTTTGAAACACAGCGTGCAGCGCGGCAAGCAAACTATCCAGCTGCGACGCAAGGAGTTCGCCATACTCGAGTGTCTTATGCAAAATGCCGGCATAGTCGTCAGTCGCGACACGCTCACCAATTTTGCCTGGGACGAGATGAATGATTCGCTCACCAACACTGTCGACGTGCATATCAAATACTTGCGCGACAAAATCGACCGCCCGTTTAAAACGCCGTTGATCAAAACGGTTCATGGCTTTGGCTACAAGATAGATGCATCTAAATCAGTAGCACATAGTAATATAAAAGAAAGGAAAGGATATGAGCGAATTGCTACAAAAGGTTCTCACTGACACATCAGCGCGCGATAGCGCGTCGATGCCAGCGTTAGCCAGCAGCATGGCGGAGAAGTTCTTGCCATGGGGAGACGGCGAGACATAAATTTGCCTTAGTAGAGAGGGTATTACATTACCCTCTCTACTAAGATCGTTATACGCGAATTACCAAATATGGCTGGGATACGAAATTATACTTATCAAACGTTCATCCAGCCTAAAAGCCAAGGTGTAGACGATAGGCGTCGGGAGCTTATTCTTAACATTTTACTCTTTGGCTTAACGGTCATCGCCATCGCGGATTTTATCACGACAACTTCGCATCATTTGACAGGTCAAACTCATAATACAAATTCCTTCTGGCTGACGACCGCCTTTCTCGGTTTTATGATTGGTCTGCTCTACGTATCTAGGCGTGGGTACTACAAAGTTGCCGCTTATATACTGATCTTTTGCCTAGGACTCGTGGCGACATTCATGATGTTAGAGCTCAGTTTTGAGTTGCCTATCGCGGAGCTTACTTTCGTGTTGATAATCGTGATGGGCGGTATTTTATTTAGCGCAAGAACTGGCTTGTTGATTACGGGCCTCGTTTCATTACTGGTGTTCTTGGTAGGTTACGCTCAAATTTATCACATGTTACATCCTTCTACCGGGTGGTTTAACCAGCCTTTGGAGCTAGTCGATGTGATAGGCTATGTTGCCATCTTTTCGGGTGTTGGGTTGGTTTCATGGCTGGCGAATCGGGAAATTGACAGGTCTTTGAGCAGAGCGCGGACTTCGGAAGCGGCGCTTGAGATCGAGCGTGACAGCTTGGAGATTAAAGTCGTGGAACGGACACGCGAGCTGGAACAGGCGCAACTCGTGAGAGTCATGGAACTGCAACGTTTCGCGGAGTTTGGTCGGTTGAGCGCTGGGCTGCTGCACGAAGTAGCTAATCCGTTGACGGCAGCTTCGCTCAATCTTGAACAGCTCGGCAATCAGCACCGTCCAGCGCTGGTGCGGCGAGCCATGCAAAGTTTGCAGCATATCGAGCGCTACGTGGAAGCCGCTCGCAAACAACTTAAATTACGGGGGAATCTAGTCAGCTTCTCGATTCAGAAAGAAATCAAGCAAGTACTCAACATCCTCAAATACCGCGCTCGGGAAAGCAGCGTGAAAATCGAATTGTTAATCAGTGGCAGGCATACGCTATTTGGTGATCCGGTAAAGTTTAATCAATTAATCGCTAATCTGCTTTTGAACGCTATCGAAGCTTATGACAACATGCCGGAAGCAACGGCGAAGCGGCCTATAGTCGTGCGCGTCCAGCAGCAAAATCAGTGGCTCAAAGTGACGGTGCGGGATTGGGGTCGCGGTCTAAGCGTAGAGGAGCGCGAGCGAATCTTTGAGCCGTTTTATAGCACTAAATCAAAAGTCGAGCAAAACATGGGAATTGGCCTGGCGATGGTCTGGCAAATCGCCACCACTGATTTTCGGGGACGGATTACGGTCACTAGCTCGAAACAGCGCGGCACGTGTTTTACGGTATATCTACGTAGTCAAGATAAGATCGCTTCGCAATAACATGCAGTCTGCTATCACGAAAGCGGTGGGGTTTTTGAGCGGACAGCAGGCTACGGATGGCAGTTTTGGTGGTCAGGCTGGGACCGCGATTGCCAATTTTAAACCGGAGCGGCGGCACCTGACACCTTTCACCACCTCGCTGATCACAGGATGCCTGCGAGACGTGCCTGGCACTACTGACTTACGTCAAAGCGCTACTCACTTTCTGCTGAGTCAGAAAAACGCGCGCTGGTCATGGAATTACTGGCAGCGCGGCAGCGACATGGCAAAAAGCCTTCCATATCCTGACGACTTGGATGACACTGCCTGCGCGCTGATAGCGCTGACGAGCTACGACAGCAAACTGATAGACGGACACGTGCTGGCTAATCTGGCCAAGTTGCTGATAGCTACCGAGCAGCAGCCTGGCGGTCCCTACCGGACATGGCTGGTCGGCGAGGATCAAAAAAACCAGTGGAGCGACGTGGACATCGCCGTCAATGCCAATGTCGGTAGGCTGCTGGCGCTCAACAAAGTCCAAGTGCCCGGTCTAACCAATTACCTAGACGCGGCAATCAGCAAGGACAGCTTGGTCTCGCCATACTATGTCGGCACCATCCCGATTCTTTATTTTTTGAGCAGCTGGTACCGAGGCAAGCAGGTAGACGCGTTGACAAAACTTGTATATGAACAAATATCGAGGGCAGAGGAGCACAACGCGCTGATGCTAGCGCTGGTCATCACTGCTGGTCATCACTTGAATTTGCCGGCGGCTCGACTGAGATCGGCTCATAGACGGCTGCTTGACTTGCGGACAGATGACCACTGGCCGGCCGAGGCACTGTATGTGGATCCGCAGATCAAGGGCATCCCGTACTACGCCGGATCGACAGCGCTCACTACCGCTTTCGCGCTGGAAGCTTTGAACCGCCACCAAGCCGTCACTCACCGCCCAGTGAAAAAACAGCCGACCAACTACTCAAACACGATCGTGGAGCAGGCTTTGATAGACAGTCGCCGCAGACTGCCAGCTAATCTGCGGCGCGGCTACCAGGCCGCGGTTCGCTCGACAGCCGAGCGGGATACCGATCAGCAAATCACCGGTATGGCCAATCTCATAGCTAACGCCTATGGTAAAAAAGTCGCGCCCGCGGCACTAGCGCACCTCAACCTGGCCAGCCTGAACGGTTGGATCGCCTATACTATCTACGACGA
Source organism: Saccharimonadales bacterium (SeqCode) (assembly GCA_049790715.1). Classification (GTDB taxonomy): domain Bacteria; phylum Patescibacteriota; class Saccharimonadia; order Saccharimonadales; family UBA4665; genus JBAQZF01. The sequence goes on from JBAQZF010000149.1 coordinate 4,439, forward strand.
TTTTTTCGACTACGAAGGCGACGCGCGGCAGCTGGGCGTGGCAAACGTCGCGCTGCGGCAGACCGTACGGCACTTTTACGCGGCCCTTCCCCGCCGCCAATCGTTTCACCGTTTGGTCGATGGCACGCTCGATATCGTTGATGCCGCCAACACCTGGGAAGTACGGCACGCCCGCGGCACTATCATCGAGCATCAGCTCGACTATGCCCTCCCCCGCTACGCCGCTTACCATCAGCTGGCCGATCGGTCGTGGGGCCACATGCTGGCTGCCAGCGGCGTGATGCTGGCGCTCGGCCATGAAAAAAGTAGTCAGGAGTTCCAGCAGTTGCAGCGTTTTTTCCGACATTTTTTGATCGCTCGACAGCTGAACGACGACGCTCATGATTGGGAAACCGATCTGACCCGCGGGCACTTAAGCGCGGTGGTGACGCTGCTGCTCAATGATTATGGCAATCATGGCCTGCTGCGCATCGACGAAGAGCTGGACCTCTTACGACAGCATTTTTGGCAAAAAACTATTTACCAAGTGGCTGTACTTATACATAAACATATCAGACTGAGCCGCCAGGCTTTGCGAAAATGCGGCATGGTCGATTCTGATACGTTTACGCTCTGGCTCGACGCGCTGGAGTCGGCTACGCGAAGCGCCTTAAACGGCAGCCAGGAAACTGAAAAGTTTATACGTAGCTATCAGAACGCCTGAGCATTAGCTCGTGTCGAAGCGCGCGGATATCGCCATCAACGTCTTGAGCATTATTAAATCCGCGTTAAAAATAGATTAAATACCTCTGTTATTCGGCTTGTGGTTACTAGCGGAGCAGTTAATAATGAGCGTCAGCAAAGGGTGGCATGATACGTAGCACACTAAAGTATTCGTGGCCGGACCGCGGCCTAGCTGACGCGGCATGAACGACTATCTGGCCGATAAACAACGGGTCGAAGCCGTTTTAACGGCTTTTTTTAAGCGTAAGCTGGCAGCGGCCGAAGGTATCGATCAAGTATATGCCGACGTGGTGGCACGCGTCGCGGAACTGGTGGCACGTGGTGGCAAACGCATGCGGCCGCAGTTAGTGTGCCTGGCTTACGATGCTTATGGTGGCACTGATCTCAGGGCTATCACTCAGGTAGCTGCTAGCCAGGAATTGTTTCACGCTTTTTTGTTAACGCACGACGATATAGTTGATCGTGACACCAAGCGTTGGGGTGGTGAAAACATTAACGGCTATTACCAAAGGAAATTTCTTAAAAAGCTGTGGACCGAAGAAGCAGCGCATTTTAGCAATGCCTGGGCGCTACTGGCCGGCGACGCGTGTTTTGGCTTATCAAACGAGCTGTTGCTTACTAGTAATTTTCCGCCGGAACGCTTGTTGCGAGCTACGAATCTAACGCAGAAAACTCTATTTGAAGTGATTGGCGGCGAACTGTTGGACATTGCCCTGCCTATCTTTAGCAGCTGGCAATCGCCTCCAAGCCAGAAGCGATTACTGAAAGTTTGCCACTATAAAACCGCTATATATAGCTTCTGCACACCGCTACAGCTGGGCGCACTGCTGGCTGGCGCTAGCTTGAATCAGCTCGATCACCTCAAAAATTTTGGCACCCAACTAGGCATAGCGTTTCAGCTTCGAGACGACATACTGGGCATATTTGGCGACGAGAAAAAGCTTGGTAAATCGAACCTGAGCGATCTCCAGGAGGGTAAGTATACTCTGTTAATGACGTATGGGATGAAACTCGCGAACGCTGGCCAACGTAAAACCCTCACTCGACTGCTTGGCAACCCAAAAGCAACTTCGGCAGATCTGCAAATGGTCAGGCAGATCCTAAAAACCAGCGGCGCGCTAGCAAAAACCGAAACTGTTATGTCTGGTTACTGCGAGAAGGCTCGCGCTACGCTCAATTTACTTAATTTGCCTCATTCCGCAGCTCAAGACTTAGCCGAACTAGTCACTTTTTGCGCTGAAAGAACTTACTAACTACCAGCCGTACTCAATGTATGTTTTACCGGCCCAGATTGCTTCCAGCATAAATCGGGTAGATGGAATAACGTTGTCGGGTATACTATTTGGGTCAAGCCAGATTGCCTCACTGTGTGATTCAGGCTCAGCATTGTACGGTTCTCCCTCGTATTTTTCCGCTTCGAAAACCAAGTCAATCCATGTACCGCCATCTTCGTTGCGATGCATAGTGAGAATATGTTTTAAATATGTCTCCGCAACATCTACGCCTGCTTCCTCTTTGGCTTCACGTAGTGCGGCTTTACGAGAGCTTTCTCCCTTTTCAACCTTACCGGAAATCAGGCCATACCAATCATTTCGCCATTTGGTATTAGCTCTTTTTACAAATAGATATTTGTCTTCTCTTTCTATGAGAATGTAAACAGCGACCTGCGGCGTAGCCGTTTCGTAGCTCATCGATTGTCTCCAGCACCGCCAAGTACGCCGCGGGTTTTGCGGCTCTTCAGTTTTTCCAGGTTTTTGCGGGCGATATTGTCCAAGGGCACACCCAGATCATGGGCAAACACTGCCAGATACCACAGCACGTCGCCGATTTCTTTGGCCAGCTCTACCTTATCTTCTTGGCTGATCACGCCCTGCTTGTCGCGAATGATCTTTTTTAATTTTTCGGCTACCTCTCCGGCTTCGCCATTAATCCCCAGCACCCAGTGTAATAGATCTTTAAACTCATCACCGGTCGATAGTACTGTGGTAAGTGCCTGTTTTTCGTATTCGTCAAATGTCATGGCGCGCCCTCCTCAGTTTCCTCTATTCTAACAGCACCCTCACGAATCACTTCGATGGCGTCATCGACGATCCGCAGAATAGTCGATGGAGCGCGCCCTGACAAATCGCCGCCGTCGACGTAAAAATCCACCTGAGCACCAAAATAATGCTTCGCTTGAGCAATGTTTTCGGCCACCGGAGCACCAGGCTGATTGGCACTGCTAGTCACTAACGGTCCCGTCTGACTTAATAGCTTTCGCAAAGCGGCGTCTTTTGGCAGCCGCACCGCCAGACTCATCGCGCCCTGATGCAGATATTCCAGCTCCTGTCCGCAAGGAATGATGACGCTGACCGCGCCCGGCCAAAACTGCTCGACGGCCTTTAGATAGCGATGTTTGAGCCCCAGATCTTCGAGCTGCTTCAGGTCAGCGGCAATGATAGTGCCTGGTTTGGCCTCACGTTTTTTAAGTTTATATAGCCGCTCGACCGCCGCCTCATCAGCAGCTCGCGCCACCACCCCATACACCGTATCCGTCGGAATAACCCCAACCGCTCCTGACTTTAATAACTTTTTAGTAACATGCTCGAATAAACTCATAGATATATTGTAAGCAATTTCAACGAAATATTGATCAATTAGTCTGTTTTGCGAACTTATTACAAGTTACACTAGATCGAATGGTTGGTTTTGAGGTAGGCGTAGGTGGCAAGAGCCGCTAGGCCGAGTATGATTATGACGGTGGCGAAGATGGCCAGTCCGACGCCATGGCCTGGCTGCTTGGGCAGGGTCGGTTGCTTGGCGGCGGCTTTTTTCGCGGCTTTGGCGGCATGCTTGGCGTCTTTTTGTTTGACGGGCGTATCTGGTACAGGACTGGAGTTTGCTTGATCTGCCGGTTTTTCGATAGGCGGTGGCACGACGTCCATGACCGGCGCTGGCGCGGGCGCTTTTGGAGGTTCAGGTGGTTGTGGTGCTTGGGGTTCCATATACTTGCTATGTACGCTAATCCTATCTAGTTCTTGATTGCTGGCCGTAATACTCTTTGATTGTCGAATTATAGCATGAAAGCATAAGCTTTTAGAGGCTGAGGCGATCACCCGTTTGGTGGATGAGACCTTCGGCGAGCAACTCATGTACTACCATGTCCGTCCGCTCGTCTGGCACCCGCGATCGTATGGCGTTTCTAGCGTAGGATTTATCGCCAAGCAGACGGAGAATCTGACCACGGATCTGGCGTCTGGAGCCTTGGAACTTAGATTGTTTGGCGTAGCTGCTGCTACGCTGGGCAGTGTTGCCCACTGTCTGTTTGAGAAAACTGCCGTAGTCCATGAGTGCCCAATACCATTCGCGGGGGCGCTCGCGGTCTAGCGTTTGGAGCGCGATTTCAGCTACTTCCTTGTCCGAAATAGTCGTCTTGTCCTCGAAAAAATGATGAATGTAAACGGTTCTAATATTAGTCTCGATAAACGCAGCCGGTTGGTTAAAAGCATACGCCAGGATAGCGCTGGCGGTGTTAGCGCCGACACCAGGCAACTTGACTAGTTCTGGGGTCGTCTGTGGAAATGTGCCTTTGTGGTCAGAGACGATCTGCTGAGCTGATTGCCAGAGAAACTTAGCTCGGCGATTGTAGCCGAGACCGTTCCAAACTCGTAGAACTTCGCCCAAAGGTGCCTCTGCCAAAGAGAAAACGGTCGGGAATCGCCGCAAAAATTCATGATACTTCGGAATAACTCTGGCGACCTGCGTCTGCTGCAACATCAGCTCGCTAACCATGATTTTGTATGGATCAAAGCCACCATCCGGCTCGGCCACGCGCCAAGGCAAATCATGCCGCCCATGGTCGTGATAATAGTCCCGAACGGTACTCTGAAACGCTTCTTTTGTCGTCGGATCAATCATATAGCTTGGTTATATTGTATTATAAGGGGTAGCGCATGATTCAGTATAGTCTACGGCTCGCGAAACGCTTTGCCATTCTTTTGCCTGGTATCGTTATCACCTATTTTTCGGTGCGTGATATTTTTCCGTATTTCGATCAGCGGTTGCCGCTAGCGTTTGCCATTCTAGCGACCTACGCACTGGGTGCTTATGTGCTAATTCCAGCAATCATCCGCCTATTTAGAATTATTAAACCAGCTAATCATTTGCCATTATATTGCGTGACACCTGATGGTTTTGCTTCTGATCCATTGAATGTTGGTGTAGTGGCAACCCGTCGGGAATTGATACAAGCTATGGAGAAAGCCGGCTGGTACTTGGCTGACCCGCATCGTGGTAGACACCTGATACGATACGTACTGAGCATTATCTTTGGCTGGACATACCGGAACGCACCGGTAAGTAATTTATACCTTTTTGGGCGCAAGCAAGATGTCGCCTTTGAAATTCCGATAGACAATGCCGGCGCGGGTAGTCGTCATCACGTGCGGTTTTGGGCAACGACTTTTCAGAATAAGAAGCGCTTCACTGTCCGTAGTATCCACTGGCATCATCGCCGCGAGCACCTGGAAGGAGACAGCTTGCTGTGGGTTGGGGCTGCTTCGCTGGATGTCGGTATTAGCTTTATCCGGCATAATTTACAGATCACTCATATGATAGATCCCGATACCAATCAAGAACGAGAACTGATCGTCGATCAGCTGCAGGCACACAGACTGGTTCGAAAAGTGGAAACAATCATACTAGGCAAACCCTATCATTTGATCAACCGCGTTATGAATGGCCGCTTACAAACCGACGGACGGATGGCCATTGTGCATTTGGAGATAAAGAAGTAGAAAGAAGCACTGGTTCTTCATAGGCTCAGAATGGATTGATATACTTGAGCGCGCTATTTTGTCTTCATAGCAAGCGTATATCTGTATTCAAATAATCCTTCTTGTATACATATCGGCATGAGGTAACCAGCTATTGCATTTGCGGTTACTATCTCACCCACCACTTTCGTAATGAATTTCGCTAGACGTGGCCGTTCAAACAATTTTTTAGCTTTTGACTCTAACCTGTACAGGCTAGGCAGAATACTTTTCGAATAGTCAATCTCTTCATCAATTTCAAAACCTTCTTTTTTGAGAGAGTTAATCAAGTATTCATAGGTCTGATTTTTATCAGTAACCATCATGCTCTTTGCTACGAGTCTACATGCTAAGTTTTGATCCGGGGATAGCTCTGTGGACTTTTTAGAATAATAGCCATCAATAATGATTAGCCTACCGTTTTGCCGCAGAACTCTTTTTGCCTCACTAATGACTTTTTGCTTATTTGAAGCATGGCAAAGAGCCTCAATGACATATATTAAATCCATCGACTCGTCGGCAAAACGACTCAGATCGTGATAGTCACCATAGTCTAATTTTAAGTTCTTTATTGTGTTTTTGGCCTCAAGCTGGCCGTCTTTTAGGTCAATTCCATGGAACTCAACTTTAGGGTTGCGTTGAGCTAGATATTTTATTGTGGCAGCCTTGCCAGGTGCTAGTTCAAGTACTTTCTTGGTTTTAGAAGTTTTAATCGCTCTGTGCACTATGAGTGCTTGTTCATAAAAATCCCTTGTAGAAAACTTTCCATTACTGCTGATACCCATGTGAACAAAGCCATCATGGCTATTAAACAATCTGTAGGCTAGCCGGTTCTTTCTATAATAGCGAGAGATCTCTTCTGGATTCGCACTATCTCTATAAACAATACTCGCGGGGTCAAAAACTTTTCTTATGTTTTTTAACCGGTCGTTTAATC
>JBAQZF010000150.1:0-3882 GCA_049790715.1 Saccharimonadales bacterium (SeqCode)
ATTATAGACAATCATAGATATTTATGTTACTATGAGACTAAGATGGACGAGATTCATAAATGGCTTGACTCTTATGGGCTCAACGATAGCGAGATAGCGATTTATACCTGTATCTTGCAGTATCCGGAGATCAAAGTGTCAGATATGCAGCGTCATACAGGTTTAGTCAGAACTACGATTTACTACACTCTGGCTCAGCTAAAAGCGGCCGGCCTCATATCAGAAAACACGCAAAATAACGTCAAAACATATCGTTGTACGGAAGCCGATGCTTTAAAACGTAGCATTGAAACCGATATCGTCCAGCAGCGGCAAAAACTTGAGCGGCTGGATAGTTTGAAGAGCGTTTTTCAGACTATGGAGGCGAAGAAATCTGAAGCCGACTCATACATCGCCAGATACGAAGGGATTGAACCCGTCAAGCAATCAATTGAAAAGGCGCTGCGTTGTGATTCAAAGCAGTGGCAGATCATCGCCTCGCGTGACAATTTTCTCTACCATATGAGCAAACAGTACCAGCAGTATTATCTCAAAGAACGTAAGCGTCGGGGTATTACCGCTAAAACGCTTTGGGAGCCGACAAATGATGTCTTGGACCCGAGCATGGAAGACGTGTTCTACCGTAACCCTCGAAGATTGCCGGAGGAATTTCGTGGTGCCTTTAACTCCTTAGTGATTGTATATGACGACACCACGCTGATTATCGATCCGTATGATCAGAAAACAGCCCACGCCATCCACAACGCGGCCAGCACTGACCTGCTTCGTTTGGTATTTAATGCTATGTGGCGGAATACTAAACCGCCTACTAAGAGCGAGTAATTTCGGAAATAATGTCGCTGATTTGAGCGATTTTGCCATCGCCTTCATAGCCACATGCCAGCTCGCCTACTCGAGGAGCGATGATAGTAAAGCCGTCTTCTTGAAGTTGATTTAGGTTGCGCTGAACGGCTGGCTGGTGCAGCATGTTGCCGTTCATAGCGGGCGCTATAAATTTATGTACCTCCGGCCGTAGCGCGAGAAACGTTTCGGCTAATAAACCTTCGGCAATACCACAGGCTAATCTGCCGATAGTCACAGCTGTGGCGGGCGCTATCAGGGCTATATCTGCCCAATCAGCTAATTCGATATGTGTTGGATGCCATACGTCTGTCAGGCCGTCGGCAGCGGTAAAGACCTCGCCTCGCGACATACTGGCAATGCTCGTCTTTGTCACGAATTGCTCTGCAGCACGACTCAATATAGTTCTGACTTCAAAACCTGAATGTCTAAGCTGAGCTGCCAAATCTGGCGTGCGATAGGCGGCTATAGAACCGCCAACTCCTAGCAATGCATGGTTGCTAAATCCATTCATAGCGCTTTCCCTCAATTGATATACAATTTGCCAGGGCACGCGCAACTGTTTGAGTGTCGCCTAGAATCGTCCGGTAAGCACCGTCAGGATCTACAATATGCAGCTCTCTCCATGGTTGCAGGCATTGCAAATCGTTAGCGAAGCATAGGTCTGTGTTACAGGCCGCTATTTGTTTAGTTGCCGCATCTATGAGCTCAGTTTCAGCAACACCGCTGATCAGCTTAAAGCCAACGATCATGGAGTTGTCGCCGAAGTGTTCTCGCAGGCCTTGTAGGATTTTGGGTGTCCGGCGTAAGGTCAGGGTTAGCTCTTCTTCATCGGAAGACAGCTTTCCTTCCACTCGCTGTGGCGTATAGTCGGCAACGGCAGCAGCATGGAGCACCAGGCGTGCGGCTGGTATAGCGCACATGAGCTCCTGCAAGTTTTCGGCTGATGTGAAAGGCTGATGTTCAACCCCTTCAGGTAATCCCAATCGCTCCATGCTGTCGGTGGGCGCGAGTAGTAGCACGCTATGGCCTAAGCGGGCATATTCTGCTGCGAGCGCACGCCCTAATCTTCCTCCTGAAAAGTTGCCAATATAACGCACGTCGTCAATCTTTTCTCGTGTCCCGCCTGCCGTTACCACCACGTCCGGACAGCCAGATTTCTCAAAATCCATAGTATTATCCTCTCTCTGGGGTTAGGGCATAGCCGCCAGTTTTCTTAGTAAGATCAAAGTTGTCTTGGATGAATGTTTCAATTTTTGCTGGATCTTCCTCGTGATGGAACACGATGTTTGGTCCATGATTATCGAGCATCACTGCTTCAATACCATCGTCTACCAGGGCTAATCCATCTGAGGTATTTTGGCCACACTCATGGCTGCCACACTCGTACTCCCGCTGTGATACCACAGGGACTTTAGAGCCTGGCTTTGGTGGGCAATGGAAGTGTACGATGCAATCACGCTCTGGGTGCTTGGCAAAGACGATGCGCTGTGATTGCCCACCGACTGATGGTCTGCCGCCCATAGCCACGACACTGTCTGGTCCGTCGGTGATGACTTTTGCTAAACCAGTCGAGCCTAAGTTATTGAAGTTGGTTTTACGCAGTGAAGTCAGGAAGGTGTCCTCGGCCGTTTTACAGGCGAAGTGACCAGCGGTTGTACCAAGAAATGGCTTGTACGCTCCTTTGTCTATACAGAAATTAACGACATCACGTAGCGTGGGATATACGAGTGGACCGTTCCAGGCAACTGGCTCTCCCCCAATGACAGTAGATCTGGTAAAGGTCAATTGAGAGCGTAAATAGGCCATTTCCATGAGGCCTCCGAGGACCATTTCCAGCTCAGTACTTTCCTCGTATCTTGATTCTTCCGGTGCGACTACCATGCCGTTCCCGTTGCGGTAATCATATGTGAGCGCCAAATTTGCACTAGCCTGTTTGACGAATTTTAACCCTGTATCGAATTGCTCCGCGCCTACTGCGCCTTTAGTAGCTGTCATGCCGACTAAAAAGATGTCTTTTCTCGGTGCCATACCGTCTACTGATTCTCTGCGGAAAAGCGTGGCAATTTTCTGTTTGCTCGGGCTGTCTGGCAGCCAAAACACCATCTTAGTTGGGTAGTTCGCAGCTACTTCATAAGCGGCTTGGTGTAGATCCTCGTCAGTTTGTATACCGAGCGTTCCGCCTGCTGCGTCAGTTAGGTGCACGCGTGTATCGAGACCAGGTAGGAAGACTTGAGTCAGCTCGGATATTCGTTCAGCTATCTGCCCGCTGAGTGGATTTTCGTGCGTTGATTCTTCTGTTGGGCCACCAAAGATATGTATCTGGCGTCGCTCCGGTGTTGCTGGTGGTGTAGGTCCGTTCATAATTACTCCTTGCTTATTACGTACACCAGGAGCATACACCCACGCACGTCAGTATGTTAATAGTGTCTATAAATATTTATAGACACTTGTTTTTATATATGATAAGTATTTGTAAGTAACTTGATGAGTTACAATATAATAAAATTTAGTTTTACCAGAACTGAGCTATTAACAATAAATCATAGCTTGTACTTCACTAAAGCCTCTTTGGGTATTTTTGGTGCTGGGTTTGGCCAGGAAAACCACTACTCAGAGTCCAGGAGCCTCTTCTCGCAGTGTTCGTAAGCGTGTAAGCTGTACCCTGTAACTCAGCTCTAAGATTGATTTTCTCGCTCGAAGCTGCGAGCGCTTTTTAGGATCAATCTACTCAGCCCGACAGCTATGCCGGCCAGGACAAAACCGCCAATGACATCCTGCGCGTGATGGACGCCGGAGATGACCCGCGTACACCCGATGAGCAGCGATACGAGCACGAGGGCGATCCCCAACTTTCTGGAATACCCCAAAACTACGAACCCTATCAGGGCGCTAAAAGCCGTATGGTCGGAGGGAAAGCCATTGTCCGTCGAGCTCGCGAAATACGGCTTCACGCCGTCACGTATGAATGGCCGGGGGTCTTGATGGAGCGAGGTCGCCAGCTTGACTAGGAGCAGCGTCAGAACCGCGCTGACGGCACAT
>JBAQZF010000151.1:0-4843 GCA_049790715.1 Saccharimonadales bacterium (SeqCode)
CTTTAGTTTGGTTGAACTTGGCGCTCTGGTAGCGCCTTTTGTTGTGGCTGCGGTTAGCTTAACTACTCAACACTGGCTTATAGGTATTTTTAGTAGTTTTATTTGCATATTATTAATAGTTTTTTACGCCAGAATCGTTAACCTCACCTATCGAAGGTTCCTCTGGCGTGGGTTATGGCTGCTCCCGTTTGCGACCGTCTACGATGTAGTGCTGCTCAATTACTCGATGTGGCAATATGAATTCAGCGAAGTCATCTGGAAAGGCCGCAATATCTGCATCCCCATTATGCGCACAACCACAAAGCCTTGGCACACGAAGCAAGTTACATAATTACTGCAGGTTAGGTATTAAGATGGTGAAGGTGGAGCCTTTGTTGAGTTCGCTGCTTAGATTGATTTCGGCGTGGATCAGACGAGCTAGTTTCATAGTGACATAGAGGCCTAGACCGGTACCATTAGCCTGACGAGTACGATAATCTTCGGAACGGAAAAACTTGTCAAAGACTCGTTCCTGATCGCCCTTACTGATGCCGATACCAGTATCCTCAACAGTAAATAGTACGCCTTTGGGGTCGGCCGCGGCGTGCAGCGTGATGTGGCCTTTGACGGTGTATTTGATGGAGTTAGTGATGAAGTTTTGTAAAATCTCTCGTACGTACAGCTTGCCAGAATGCAACAACTCTAGCTTAGGGTCTATCTCTGTTTTAAACTCTAGGCCTTTGGCTTTGGCTTGCGGCTGATAGCTGCTGGCTAATTCACTTACTAGATCATGCACATTGATGGCTTCGGCATCAACGGTCAGCTTACCTCTCTCGGCTCGACTGAGCGTCGATAGATCGTTGATCATATCAGCCAGAAACAGTACTTGATTATGCGCTTCTTTGAGGCCTCGTTTAATTTCAGCCAGATCGCCGGATTTTTCAGCAGTCAGTTGGGCGTTGCTGATGTTCCCTTCGGCAATGGTAATCGGCGTGCGCAGCTCATGACTGACAACGCTGATAAATTCATCGCGCTCTTCTTCCAGCGATTTTTCACGAGTAATATCACGCAGCAACAAGACGTAGCCACGCTGGCCAGCTTCCCCGTAGCCTAGGTGCACTGGCGCGATACTCAAATACAGGTTAATATAACTGCCATCGTCGTATTTAAGCCGCAGGTCACGATTAGTTGTCGGGCTTTTTGTCTGGGTAACCAGCTCGACTATATCGACCTCCTGGTCATCCTTGTCTAGCGGTCGAAAAAGTTTGCCGAGTAGACTGCCAACCCTAATGTTGTTGACATCAAAGATATTGAGTGTCGCGCCGTTGTAGAGCACGATTTTTGCCTGTTCGTCAACGGCAATCACCGCGTCAGCCATACTGTTAATCAGGCTGGTCAGACGCTGGTGCTCGATCTGGTCACCATCAATTTGAGGTTTGTTACGGACAGGCTTAAGCATCATACGACTTTATTATGCCACAGCCACGCTGCTTGGTGATATTATTCAGCCCTGGAATTGTTTAGTAACGGTTGATACGTCCTCATTTCTTTGCGAATCCGTGGCAAATCAGGGACTACCATACTCATAGCTGACCAAAATTTCGGACCATGATGCAAAATTTTGGTATGCGTCAGCTCATGGAGCAGCACGTAGTCGATACATTCCCAAGGCAGCTGCATTAAAAACAGACTGAGCACGATATTAGTCTGATGATCACAGCTACCCCAGCGGCTTTTCAACTGCTTAATGCGGACGCTTTGATAGGTAAAATCGTGCTTGGCGGCGAGCTGAGCCAGGCGTTGCGGTAATAATTGCCGCGCCTGCTTTCGTAAGGCTCGTATGCTGGCTAGTTCGGCGGCGCGTTGCACCTCTGAATGACTGATAGGCATCTCTAGCGGATAGCTCACTACTACCTGAGTTGACTGCACACGTGTAGCGACGGTTGTTCGAGACGGCTCTTGAGAAAACTGGAGGTGATGGGCCTTACCTATCAGTTGACCCTGTCGTAGTTGCTGCTTCGTAAGTCGTTGCTCTTTAATCCATTGCAACCGCGATCGAGCAAAGGCTACACCTGCCGCATAGGGTGTCCATGTCGGAATGCTAACACGAATTTCGCCACCAGGCGCGATACTGAGCCGCAAACTGCGACTAGCCTTTCGTTTGTACACCGTAACAAGCGTCTCTTCGTCAAGCGAGAACTGTTTAAAGGCCATTGTGTAACGATTAACGAATCGAGATATTGCGGCGCTTTAGATCAACGCGCCCTTGGCTATTAGGCACCAGATTGACCAGCCCGGGTTTGATGACGCGGGAGCTAACCTCGTCGGTGCCCAGCACGCCCATATCGCGCAGCTTACTGATGACCGCGCTCTGCTGCATGTTAAACAAGTGCTTGCCGCTGACGACGGCGTAATCTTCGGTCGGGCCAGGATTTTGCATGTGGCCGGTAATCCCCTCGAAACTAGTACGATCCCACTGCGCGGCGTATTTATCATCAGCACGACGGCGATCGCGTTTCACGATGCGGTTAAAGGCGGTGTCGGCGTCAATCTGAAACCACACCAGGAGTGGCTGCGCGTGACACTTGCGGGCTAATTGGCGCAGGGCATGGCGCTGACCGGCACGCAGGGCGTTGACGTCATAGACGACGCTCACGCCAGCAGACAAAAATTCCTCGGCCATGTAATTCATCAACTGGGTGATGATAGCGTTTTCCTGCTTGTCATAGCGCGGTTTCTCGAATAATTCGCTGCGGATGCGATCTGACTGAAGATGAGCGGCCTGCACGTTTTCACAGAGCTGGCGAGCAAAGTACGTCTTGCCGGCGCCAGGGAACCCATAGAACAGGATTAGAAACGGCTTGGCGGGGTACAATTTAGGCATATCTTCTATGTATAGCAGATTTTTCTCTCTTTGGAAAGCAAAACCGCAGGTGACAACACTCCAATTTTCTCGTATCATATCCCTGTGATTCTTCAATCTCCCAAACCAAGGAGCCAAAGGCGACTGTTTGGGAGATTGGGAGGAGGGGCGTAGCCGTAAGCCGAAGCTTTTGCCGATCAGGCAAAACGAGGCAGAGGCGTACGCCCTGACGAAGGGGCATAGTACAACGGTTAGTATAAAGGTCTCCAAAACCTTAGATCGTGGTTCGATTCCACGTGCCCCTGCCAATTACGGTTTATAATTTATACGATATCAGGTTGTCGGGATTGTTGGCCTCAACGAGTGTTGGCTCTGTGACGCACGACAAGACGATGGCGGTTACTTCACCAACACACTTTACTGTTTTAGGCAGCTGTTTTGTCGCAGCAGCAAAGGTTTGGACGTCCAGACCGCTCGCAAGAGCTATGTGAGGCTTAAAATCATGTTCATACGATAAAGAATCTTTAAAATAATAATCGCTATAGTCATTGAGGCGTTCTCGTATCGCTATTTGTAGGTCGTCGAGCACAGGATTCCTCTGGCTCGCGCCTATGTACATATAGCCCAGTCCATCATCTGGATCGTGCTCATCTAGTAGAAAATTATCAAATATAACCACGAGTTTCTCTTGGGTCACGAGCAAAGTGTCGAGGATGTCCTCCAGGATTCCCTTAATCTTGGGTAGCTCCGACTCCTCGGTATAGGCCATCTGCTTGAGCGTTATATGCAAAGGATGCGGCCTGTCATACCGCGCACGAAACGCGTCAAACCACGCCGGCTTTTCGCTAAGCGTTACGGTACAGTAAATGGCATATATTTTTTTCATCCCACTCAAGTTTACCAGCTATTATTCTTAGCCCTTCTTTAACAAGCTAACTTTGCTACAATCATAAGCATGAAGCGATGGTTTGTTGTGGAGTATCGGCTGTTCTTCGCGGGATTGACGATTGCGGCCATGAGCGTGCAGTTCGCGCATAATAACGGCTTAGCGGGTTTTGATCCGGTTAACTTTTTTAGCTTTTTCACCATTGAATCTAACATTTTTATCGGTTTGGTATTTATTTTCACGAGCCTGCTGCTGATCTGTAAAAAGCGTGAAAACTCAACAGTTTCCTTGCTGCGCGGAGCGGCAGCGCTGTACATGACGGTAACAGGCATCGTGTACGTATTGCTGCTCTCAGGTTTGGAAGATTCTCTGTCGACGCCAATTCCTTGGGTCAACGCCGTACTGCACTACATCATGCCGCTGGTAGCCCTCTTGGACTGGCTACTCATAAAGCCACCGCGAGCGATTGCCTTTAAAAAAACAATCTGGTGGCTGACTTTCCCTTTGGCCTACTTCGCCTACAGCCTGATTCGCGGCCACAGCACTGGCTGGTATCCGTATCCGTTCCTCAACGCTCAAGAACATGGCTACGCGCACGTCGTCGCCATCAGCTTAGGTCTGGCTGTGGCTATGCTCAGCCTGGTCTGGTTCTTCGCTTGGAGCACTAAACCCGAGAAACAGACTAGTCACGTATTAAATAAATCTTAATCGGAACTACAGAGGTTTAACTGAGGTCAGAATACGTCTATATTAGATGGTATTTTGCTTGTGCTTAAGGGGTGGAGAATCTATAATTAAACTGTACAAAACTCAAATGACGCGCGAAAAGAGGGTGATGAAGGTATTGATGCTTGGGTGGGAGTTGCCTCCGCACAACAGTGGCGGGCTGGGGATCGCGTGCTACCAGCTCTGTAAAGCGCTCTCCAAAAAAGACCTGGATATCGAGTTTATCCTGCCCTACGAAGCCGATCATGGCATTGATTTCATGCGAGTGACGGCTGCTCGACCGCAAGGCGTCGCGACGGTTCAGCGAGCGGGTACCGCTTATGACAGCCAGAAATACTTCTTGTCAAATGGTCGACAAGAATGGCTGGACATTCACGATCAGCAGCGGC
>JBAQZF010000152.1:0-5729 GCA_049790715.1 Saccharimonadales bacterium (SeqCode)
CCCGCGCACCTACATCATGAAAATTACCGACGCTGGCAACAAAACAGTCTATCAGTGGAAACAACCCAAAGCCCAACAAGTCGTCAAACCAGACGCCGCCTACATCGTCGACAACATGGCCAGCGACCCCAATGCCAGCTATCTGCCCGGCAGCTGCTCGGCCACTACTTGTAGTAGTTTGGCACGCGGCGGCTACAAATTCCAACGCTTTAATGGCTGGGATTTCGCCGTCAAGACCGGTACCACCAACAACGGCTTCGACGGTCTGATGACCAGTTGGTCGACCAAATACGCCTTCGTGTCCTGGGTCGGCAACCACACCCGCAACGTCGAGCTAAACACCTCCATGGAGTACCTCACCGAGCCGCTGACGCGGGCCTGGATGGAGTATGCCCACCAAGACATCAAACCGGTCAACTGGACGCAACCGACCGACATAAAATCGCTGCCAGCCTTCATAGTCCGCAAGCACATCCACTACGGTGATGTCGAGCCCAGTCCAGCCAACGACCTCTTCCCTGCCTGGTACGTTGGCGGCACCAGCAACAAAACCACCGCTCAAGTGATGGATAAAGTTTCCAACAAAGTAGCCACCAGCTGTACGCCACCCCTAGCCAAAGATAGCCTCAGCAATAGCAATGTAGCCTCCTGGAATGTCGATATTTTCAACGGTGGAAAAACCAGTGTTGGTAGCGGCGGGAGCAGTACGAGCAGCAGTGCGCCCACTGCCACCGATGACGTGCACAACTGTAACGACCCACCGCCGACAGTAACTGTCACTCCTCCAACAACATGTGATACTAGCGGCTGTAACATAACGGTCACTGCCAGCCAAGGCGGACATCCGTTAGCGGGCGGCAGCTACACCACCAACCCCGCGGGGACTATCGCCGTACAGCTCAACGGCCAAACCATCAACACCACTTCGATTCCAGCCGGCTCCAGCAATCTGTACACCTACTCTTTCGCCTACACCCCGACAGGGACAGGCAGCGGCACGCTCACCGCGACGGTCACCGATAGCGTCCTCTACCAGGGCACCAACACCAGCACGCTCAACTACAGCATTCCATCCGCGCCTATCGGTTCGCCGCCCAGCCCTTAGCGGTCTGAAGCTAGTCTTTTTCCAAGAACTGATTCAGAGCGCCACGCACGTCGCTAACTCCCCGCAAGCCAATCAATTTCTTCCCCGCCTTACTAAGCGGCCCGATCGCCCCGTCAAAACCCATCTTTTTAGCCTCGCTCAAGCGTTTATCGATGTGCGGCACATGGCGCACTTCGCCAGACAAGCCGACTTCGCCAAACACTACGGCATTTTGTTTGAGCTGCAAGCCTTTGGCCGCCGACCCGATCGCCAGACAGATAGCCAGGTCAGCCGCCGGTTCGCGGATCTGCATTCCGCCAACGATGTTAATGTAAATATCATGTTCGGATAATTTCAGCTTCGTCCGACGCTCCAGCATAGCCACCAACAGATTCAGCCGATTCAGATCAAAGCCGCTGGCCGCCCGTTTCGGATAGCCGTAACTGGTGCGATTGACCAACGCCTGGACTTCGACCAGCAGCGGCCGCGTGCCTTCCAACGTGGCTAGCACGATAGAGCCATCACTGACTTGCCGCTCCGCCAGCAGCGCCGCCGAAGGATTTTTGACCGGCTGCAGCCCCTCTTCGACCATCTCGAAGATACCAGCCTCATTCGTCGAACCAAAGCGGTTTTTGACTGCCCGCAGCAGCTTAAAGCCACCATAGCGATCACCCTCTAGCTGTAGCACCACGTCGACGACATGCTCCAAGACCTTCGGTCCGGCGATAGCGCCTTCTTTAGTCACATGGCCCACCAGGATAATCGCCGTATTTGACTGCTTGGCCGCCGCGCTCAGTAGCTGAGTACTATTAGTGATCTGCGACACCGTACCAGCCGCCGAACTCACAGCTTCGCAACTGATGGTCTGGATGGAGTCGATAATCACTAATTTATAGGTGCCCTCGGCGATAGTAGCCGCAATATCATCAGCCGTCGTGCTGGTGGCCAGCTGCAATTCCGGCCGCAGCGTGCCCAGCCGTTCAGCCCGCAGTCCGATCTGGTGGGCCGATTCTTCGCCACTGACATACAACACCGGCACCTTGGCCGCCACCGCGTAGGCCAGCTGTAGGAGCAAAGTGCTTTTGCCGATTCCAGGCTGTCCGGCAATCAGATTAACGCTGCCAGCCACGATACCGCCGCCGAACACGTCATCGACCTCGGCAATGCCGCTTTTTAGCCGCGGCTGATCTTTGGCGACCGAACCTTTGACAGATTGGGGCCGCAAAACATGCCCCCGCTTGACAGCAGTGCTAATAGCGCCGCCCGTCAACTGCTCCTCCAAAGTATTCCACTCACCGCACTGCGAGCACTTTCCGCTCCAGCTGCTGGTCATCGCCCCACAATTGCTACAGACATAATTGGTCATTGGTTTCTTAGCCACGATTTCTCCTTAGATCACCACCAGTGTATCACTTTTGATCGCTCTAGCGGGTGATCGGGGCAACGTTGGCGTCGAGGGCGTTGGCTAGTTCGTCTTGCTCTACGGCGATGGCGTTACGATCGGCGACCAAGGCGTTGTATTGGTCGACTAGACCACGCACCGCTTGCACTTGATTATTATAATTATCGACTGAGGCGTTGTAGGCCGGTACGTCGGCGTTGTAGGCGGCGGCGTCACTAGCGCGCTCGGATAGTAACATATCGTGCTGGGTGTTGATGGCGTCCTGCTTAGTCTGCAAGTCAGCCTCGGTGGTATCAATCTGGTTTTTCAGACTAGTGAGCTGAGCGTCGTATTGAGCTACTTGCGCTTGCCTGGAAGTGAATTCTCCCTGGTACTGCGCGGCGTAGGCGGCGATCTGTTGGCGATTGGCAAAGTAGCGCTGGTAGTATTGCTCCAAGCCGGCTGGCAGATTGGCGATTTCAGTACCAAATACGGAGTGCATTTCGTTGACCACGTCGTGCGGCTCGCTCTTTTTGTAGGCGGCGATGGTGCTCAAAATTCGCTGGTCGTGGAGATCATGATTATAATAATCGAGGAGCATGGTGTCGACATTGGCGCGCTCCGAACTACTGAGTCGGTCGTAGGCAGCGTGCAGCATTTCGTGAGCCGCTGTCACCTGCGTCACGCCGTTTAGGCGCTGATCGGTAACGTTCAGCAGGAAAATGCCGTCTTGATCACTCCGGTAGCAGCCTAGCACGATGGTTTGCTCGCCGCCGTTATTGGGACAAGCGGCGCGAAACGTCGCTTTATCGTCGATGGCTGGCTGGTTGACATAAAAAACCTTACGAGCATAGCTGGTCATAGTGTCTTGGGTGGCTAGCTGGGCTATAGAGGCTGGCGCTTGATAGTCTCTGAGCCGCCACCAATCAGTAATCGCCCGATGGTTGAGGGCTATCAGCCCCAAAATCCCGAACCATGCCACGAATATAATAAGCGCGAGTAATCGGGAAGCACCACGCTCACCGAGCGAAACTAGCCGACCTCTCATACGGCAGCCACCTTTGCTAACCAATCACTGTCAAAGTCACCGTACGCAAGTGCAGTTTGGGATGGAACGCGAGCTCGTGGAGCAATGCGTACAATTACTATCGAGGTCGCCAGCCATGAGTGCGATTTGGGATGAAAAGCGAGTACCGGAGTGCAATCGTACATGTTGGTACGATGAAACGAGGAACGGAGGTTTTCGCCCGAAGCGTGCCATGGCTGGCGACCGGACTTTTTTTTATTCGGTGGATGTGGCATAGGTAAGCTCGCGGTTTTTCCTATCGCTAGCTACCTGAATAATATCACCTTTTTCGTATTTTTCATCGAGCACATCCAGCGCCAGGCGGTCTTCGATGGTGTCCTGGATCAGCCGTCGGAGCGGCCGCACACCATTTTTAGCGTCGTAACCATGCTCCAGTAAATACTGCTTCGCGCTGGCATTGAGCTGGACGCTCAAGCCTTTGCGCTGCAAGCGACTTTTGAGCTCGTTGATCTGCAGGTCAATGATTTTGTAGATGTCTTTTTGAGTTAGGGCGCGGAAAACGATGGTTTTGTCGATGCGGTTTAACAGCTCTGGTCGCAGTAGCTTTTTGAGCTCATCCTGGACACGTGATTTATTGGTTTCGTGCAATGCTTCCAGATCTTTCAGCTCGCTGGATTTAGTGGCCTGAAAGCCAAAGTTAGCCTCTTTTTGCAGTTTGTCGGCACCAACGTTGCTGGTCATGATGACGATGGTATTGGTGAAATCGATCCGGCGGCCCTTGGCATCAGTCAGATAGCCGTCTTCCAGCATTTGTAGCAGCATGTTGAAGACGTCGGGGTGAGCTTTTTCGATCTCGTCAAACAGCACCAGACTGTAGGGCTGGCGGCGGATTTTATCGGTTAATTGGCCGCCTTCGTCGTAGCCGACATACCCAGCCGGCGCGCCCACTAGACGCGAGACGTTGTGGTGCTCGCCAAATTCTGACATGTCGATCTTGACCAGGGCGTTTTCACTGCCAAAAAATTCGCGGGCCAACACCCGAGCCAGTTCGGTCTTGCCGACACCGGTGGGACCGAGAAAGATAAACGAGCCGATCGGCCGCTTATCAGTACCGATGCCAGAGCGGTTGCGGCGAATGGCTTTGGCTACCGCTTCGACGGCTTCCTGCTGGCCGATGACATAGGTGCCGAGGGTTTTTTCCAGTGTCAGCAGGTACTTAGCCTCAGAGCGAATGACTTTTTTGACCGGTACGCCGGTCATGCGAGCCACGACATCAGCCAGGTCTTCGCTGGTGACAGTCAGGCGCTTGGCTTGTTTGCCAGTGGCATGCAAACTCGTAAGCTCTTCCGCGATCTGAGCGGCGCGGGTTTTGAGCTTGGCGGCTTTTTCGTAATCTTCGGCGTCAACGGCTTCGTCGATGCGCGCTTCGGTGAGCTTTTTCTCTTTTTGCAATTTGCGGACTTCGGGGCTGGTTTTGCCTTTGTCAACTCGCAGATGGGCGGAAGTTTCATCAATCAGATCGATGGCCTTGTCGGGCATGAAGCGGTCGTTGATGTAGCGCTTGGCCAGGGTGACGGCGTCTTCTAGCACCTCGTCGCTCATTTTGACGTTATGGAAGGCTTCGTAGTGTTTGCGTAGACCTTTGAGGATAGCTAGCGTCTCGCTGGGCGTGGTTTCGGGTACCTGGATGGGCTGGAAGCGACGCTCCAGGGCGGCGTCTTTCTCGATGTGCTTGGTGTATTCAGCGGTGGTGGTAGCACCGATCAGCTGGATTTTGCCGCGGGCCAGGGCGGGCTTGAGAATATTGCCGGCATCCATGGCGCCTTCGGCGGCTCCAGCGCCGACGATCAGGTGCAGCTCGTCGATAAATACAATGGTTTTGTCGTCTTTTTCCAGCTCGGCCATGACTTTTTTGAGGCGCTCTTCAAACTCGCCGCGGTACTTGGTACCGGCGATCATACCAGCCAGATCGAGCATGACGATGCTCTTGTCGATCAGGCTGTCAGGCACGTCCTCGGCGATGATGCGCTGCGCCAATCCTTCGACGATAGCGGTTTTACCCACGCCAGGTTCGCCGATTAGCACTGGGTTATTTTTGGTGCGGCGGTTGAGGATGGTGACGACACGCCGAATCTGATTGTCGCGGCCAACGACCGGATCGAGCTTGCCTTCGCGGGCTTGTAGTGTCAGATCGGTGCCGAAAAAGTCCAGAGCGGTCTTTTTGCCTTTTTTAGCGC
>JBAQZF010000153.1:0-2412 GCA_049790715.1 Saccharimonadales bacterium (SeqCode)
GTTTACTAACAATCCTGGCCAGTACGTGAAGCTGGCTGATACTATCCAAGGCTTCAAAGAGATTTTGGACGGCAAGCATGACGATAAGCCAGAAAGCGCCTTTTATCTGAAGGGCGGCATCGCTGACGTCATTAAAGCAAAAGAGGCTAAAAAATAGTGTTTCATTTCCAGTTGGTCAGCATCAGCGGCAAGAAGTTTGATGAAGACGTCTACGAGGTTATCTTGCCGACGCTGGATGGTGAAATCGGCGTATTGCAAGATCACATGCCGCTGGTGAGTGTAGCTACCAACGGGGTGATTATCGTCCGCCGCGATGCCAAAGATTCTGATGCTCAACGCGAATATTTTGCCACCAATGGCGGGGCGATAGAAGTTTCGGATAACACCTTGCGCGTGCTGGTTGATGAAGCCGATCACGCTGACGAGCTCAACGAAGCCGAAGTCCAAAAAGCCCTGGAGCGGGCCCAAAAGATGAAAGCTGAAGCCAAAGATCAGATCAGCTTGGAGCATGCTCAGACATTGGTCGACCGCCAAGCCGTTCGCCTACAGGTGGCTGGTCTAAAAAGGCGACACCAGAGAAAGTAATTGATGAGTAAGCAGAAAACAATCGAGGAAATACAGGCTGGCTGGCAAGCTTTTGACCGGCCTACAGACGGTGCTCTATATCGGCACTATAAAGGCGGCCGCTACGAAATTGTTGCCACAGGGTTTTTAGAAGACACTGAAACGCCTTGCGTGGCCTATCGGTCGCTTGAAAAGAACATCGTATGGGTCAGAACTGCTAAAAACTTTTTGGAAAAAGTCGAACACGACGGTCAGATCGTGCCGCGCTTTTCAAAAATATAGATAGACTTATACTTTGCTGGCACAAAAGGCGCAGCGGCGGGCGGCTTTAGGGATTTCACTGAGACATTCGGGACACTTCTTTTCAGAGGGGTCTTCAGGGGTTTTATTGCGATTGGAATAGGCTAGCAGCTTGTTGAGTGGCTGAATCACTAGGAAAAAGATTACTGCGGCGATCAACAGGAACGAAATAACGGCATTTAAGAAATCGCCGTACAGTAGCTTGCTGTGGTTGATGGTTATTGATAGATCGGAGAAGTCCGGTTTGCCGCCGATGGCCGCGATGAGCGGAGTCACGAGGTCTTTGACTAGCGCCGCGACCACAGCGCTAAAAGCCGCGCCGATGACGACGGCGACGGCCAGATCGACTACATTGCCGCGTAAAATAAATTTCTTAAAATCTTGTAGCATTACGTTTCTCCTCTTACAGGAATCATCCGTTTAAGTATAGCGCATGAAAGCTAGGCGGATGAATCGGGCTCAGTGGTTTCGGGCAAATCGGCTAATGTTTCGGACATATACCGCACCAGAGCTTGTTTGTCCCTGAAGTGTGCCATATCGGCAATGCCTTGCAAGTACGCGTCTCCAGGGTCGATGCCTTGTTCTCGGAGCTGCTGAGCTTTGGTAAGTGCTTGGCGAACAAGCGGAGCGTCTGAGGGTAGTAATTGCGCCCATTTTTGATCGTGTGACGGCTGGTGCTCTGCCGCGTAAGTTTCAAGTAAAGAAGCGTCTAATGATCCATCTGCTCGCTTATCGGGTCGAGGACGATTCATGCTGGCTCCTTATGTAGTATTCATATAATACATCCGTATATGGTACGTCCAGCGTGTGTTTTCTTACTTGCTGTTTGTGACTTGCGTCACATGTTTAAGAGGCGTAGAATGAGATCTTGTGCTTATCGCCAAATCTAAAAATATAAGAAGTAAAGGTGCGCATTGAAACGATATATGCCTGGAGAATTTCATATGGATATTGAACAAAAACGTCTTACAAAAGCTGCTGAATTATCATTTGCTCGCGGTAACGTTGGGCATCAAGAGCGTTTGATTGGCGAACTGGCTGAAGATCGATTTATGCTAGCGCTTGGTGGGCATACGGCCGAAATCACCAAACTCAATACGGCTGATTGCGGTGATGATCGGCGGACGCTACGATTAGCTGACGGTACGAATGACCCTCAGGAATTGCGCCAGCGGATAGTGCCACAACTATTTGGCGGCCTCGGATTGGCAACAACCAAGGCATTGGTAGCTGCTAATGCGGTACTAGTACGTGATGCGAAAACAATGTGGGGCGCTTACGAAAAAACCTCTCAAACCTTATTAGAGCTTGGACAAGAAGACGGCGGCCACGAAAACTGCGGTGCTAGCATGAGTGTTGAGTCTTCGGTTGCGAACGCGTTGCAGCTACCGACACTTACGGGAGCGGTCAAATTGTTTTTGCCTGTAGATGAAGGTGTTGAAGCCTTACTGCGACGTAACTCACAAAATAAACAACATCGATTAGCTGATGGTTTTTATAGTGATTGGGATCCTCAAAAACACATTGATTATCTGGTGAGTCGTTTTC
>JBAQZF010000154.1:0-2764 GCA_049790715.1 Saccharimonadales bacterium (SeqCode)
ATCTGGAAGAAGTCGACAAAATAGTTTAAGATGAGGACAAAGATTATGGCACTATCAACACAACCCTATAAAGGCGCTCGGGATTTTTATCCGACGGATAAACGCCTGCAGAAATATATGTTTCGTACCTGGCGCGAAGTATGCGAACGCTTTGGGTACGAAGAGTATGACGCGCCGATCTTGGAGCCGCTAGACATCTATCTGGCCAAGACTGGCGAGGAAATCGTCAACGAACAGACCTACGCCTTTGAAGACCGCGGTGGCCGCAAAGTCGTCATCCGACCAGAGATGACACCAACGGTCAGCCGCATGGTGGCCGCGCGGCGGCAAGAGCTAGCCTATCCGCTTCGCTGGTACAGCATCCCCAACCTCTGGCGTTACGAACGGCCGCAGCGCGGGAGACTGCGCGAACACTGGCAGCTCAATGTCGATCTGTTTGGCGTGGCCGGCATCGAAGCCGAGTACGAGATGATCGCTGTGGTAGACGCCATGTTTAAAGCCTTTGGCGCTCGCGCCGATATGTATGAAATTCGTCTCAACAGCCGCAAACTCATGGATGAGGCGCTCGGCACTTACCTCGGTTTGACCAAGACCGAAGCGCACGACATCGCCAAACTGATCGACCGCATGCGGAAAATGGAGCGCGGCAAGTTTATCGCGGCGGTGGACGCGGCGTGTAGTCCGGTGGCCCGCGAGAATGGCGTCGTTGAAAAACTACTCTCGCTCCTAAGCGTTAAAGACCTAGCGGAACTACCTGCTGAGCTGCGAAAGCATGCTTCGGTAACAGAGGTGCAAAAATTACTTAACATGCTAAGTAATGCTGGCATCAAAAACGCGCGATTCGACATCACGCTGATGCGCGGCTTTGACTACTACACCGACATCGTTTTTGAAGCCTTCGACTTGCATCCCGACAATAATCGCTCCATGTTGGGCGGCGGCCGCTATGACGGGCTGGTCGGACTGTTTGGCGCCGCGCCGGTGCCGACCATTGGCTTTGGGTGGGGCGACGTGACGCTGGCCAATTTCTTAGAATTACACCATTTGCTGCCTGACCTACCACCGGAAACCGATGTCTACGTGGTACTAGTCGGCGACGTGGCCGCCGCCGCTCAGAAACCGATCACCGAACTGCGCGCGCAGGGGCTCAACGTAGCCGTTGATCTATCCGGCCGCAAAATCGGCGACCAGCTCAAAGCTGCTGATAAAAAAGGTGTGACTTTCGCGCTGATCATCGGCGAAGCCGAGCTTCAAGAGAGCCGCGATAATCTGAAAAATATCCAAACCGGTGACGAGCAAAAGCTCGCGGTGCCGGAAATCGTCACGATCGTAAGCAGTCACCAGCCAAGCCATGACCGCCATTAATCACGCCCTCACCGGCTCGTTGATAGGGCTGATAGTCGGCGAACCGCTGTTGGCGGTGCCGCTAGCGGTCGTTTCGCACTTCGTCTGTGACGCCATCCCGCACTTCGGCGGTCGTTTGCCGCCAGAGGTCAGCCTCAAAACCAAGTGGTTTCGAAACTACTTAATAACCGACGCTAGTTTATGCGTCGCGCTCGTCGTCTGTCTGCTGGTCGTAATGCCGCGTCACTGGCTACTTAGCGCGATATGCGCCTTTGCCGCCGCTTCACCAGATCTATTATCAATGAACAGATTTTTCAAAACCCGCGCTGGCCGCCCCTGGAAAGCGGGCCGCTACGTGACCTTCGCTAAAAATATCCAGTGGTTCGAGCAGCCTATCGGCGCGGTCGTGGAGGTCGCCTGGTTCGTGGCGGCGATCGTCTTGCTGGTACCATTTTTGAAATAGACGCTAATTTCTTGCTAGCACATACGTGAGTAAAACAGATATAAAAACACAAGAGTTTGACAAGCATTTAGTTACTATTCTCTAGCTTGAATGGCAGATATCATGCTTGACATCCGTAAAGATCGGACGCCTATTATTGCTGGACCGCATGACAATGTGTTTAATGGTGATGTAAAAATACAACTTGTAATAATTAACTACTCCATAGTATATTTAGTCAAAAGTAAAAAAGTTGCTCTAATTTATCTTATGAGTATCGAAGTACTTGAGAATCGTGAAACTATTGGGCAGACTGATGATGCCATAAAACAAGCAGTACTGCATGGGCTGACAGGTTACATCAATGCTGGTGGCAGAGGAGTCCGACTTAACTCCGTATTAATGCCTGATCCGACTCTTGGTATATCTAAAGCTCTGCTACCTGTCGGTATACCACCAGTGCCCCTCATAAATCACCACATCAATAAGCTGCGTACAGCCGGTATCACAACTATAGTCGCGGGCGTGGGTGACCATACGAATGTTGCCGACCATGTTCATGAAGTCTACGCAGGTCATGCGAGTATTCATGTTATCGGAGTTAAAGAGCAATTGGGTAACGGCGGTGACCTTGTTTGCGCAGTACGAGAGCATCCCGAATTCTTTGGAAATCAGGTCTATATATCTAATGTAGACACCATGCTAGATATTGATGAAGTCTCATTGGTCGCTACTCACGATGCTAATGAAGCCGATGTGACAGTGGCTTTGACGTTAAACAGAGGGGTGCCAAACGAGGGCGCGTATTACATTGGCGAGAACGGTCAGGTTATCTATTGTGGCGAGGCGGTGATGAATACCTTACCTAGAGATGAGGCTGTTGCACGATGCGCCTTTCGTGGCAGTAGCACCGGCGCGTTAGTTGTTGAGGCAAAGCTGTTGCGCGATTTAAGCTGGTCACCGGAGGACGGTCCACTG
>JBAQZF010000155.1:0-2444 GCA_049790715.1 Saccharimonadales bacterium (SeqCode)
GTGGTGTTTGCTTCTGAATCTGCCGAAAACGTGGCCGATGTCATCTGGAAACTGGTAGCTGCCGAGCTAGCCATTCGTCAGCCCGCCGCGGCCACTGCCGTAGCTCCACTAACCTCTGTTAAAGAAGTTATCGCCCAAAAAAATCTAGCTGAGCCGCATGAGCCACCACTCAATGTTGCTGCTATCCCCCAGACTGATACCGCCAATCCCGACGAACCACTACTAGCACGAGACGAAAATGGAGCATTCAGCATCACGCCTTCGGGCAAAGCCTATTTAGACGCCGCCGTTACCAGTTCCGAGGGCAACGTCTATGCCTTTAAAGACACCCTGAGTCCGGTAACTATTGCCGCTGCTATGGCCCGTCTGAGTCGCCGCGGCGATGACATGCGTATCACGCTGCTGGACGAATTTGCTGGCAAGGCTGACCAGGACGGAAAGCTTTTGCAGCGAGTCATTACCGCTTACGGCGACGATTCCGTACAGCAGCTCGGCGGCATTCACGTCGTGGTTGAAAACGCCTCCAATCTGCTCACCAAGAAGCTCGAATGGGGCCGCCTAGCGGCCTATCTGGAGCAGTCCACGCGCTATATTTATTTTGACCAAAAGGACGCTGGCGGCCGGTACAAATATTACGTGCCCGACCATTTTAAAGCCGCTATCAAAAAGCAGTACGTCGAGGCTCTAGACACCATATTTGATCTCTATTCGACGATGGTTCGTAATCTCACTGATTATATACGAGCCAGTTCAGATACCCTCGAAAAGGAACGCGATGCTGCCTGGCGCGGCGCTACGCGGGCCCAGGCTTGCGACGCCGTACGACCGGTCTTGCCAGTAGCCACCAAGTCTACGGTTGGTATTTTCGCCTCCGGACAAGCCCTAGAGAGCTTAATCATGCACCTGATGAGCGACGAGCTGCCAGAAGCGCAACTGACAGGGAGAGATCTGCTAGAACAGGGGCGAAAAATCATGCCGGCATTTCTGGAGCGGGCCGACAAACCGGAGCGCGGTGGCGCGGCCATCGCCTATAGAGCCGCCACACATAGGCAGGTCAGTAAACTAGCCAAGGACTATCTGCCAGACAGCTATCCGGAGAGCGCCGACGAAGCGGTACAGCTAGTCGATTTTTGGCCCAAAAACGAACTGTTACTAGTGCCAGACATGCTGTACGAGCACAGCAGTCTGCCCCTGGAGCAGCTACAGTCAGAAGTCAGCGCTTGGTCGTACGACAAAAAGACCGAGATTTTTAAGGCCTACGTCGGCGAGCGTCTCAACCGCCGCCACAAGCCTGGTCGAGCCCTCGAAAAAGTCCATTACAGCTGGGATCTGGTGTGCGATTATGGAATTTTTCGCGATTTGCAGCGCCACCGGATGGTTGACGACCTCAACTGGCAGCGATTAACGCCTCGTTACGGGTACGAAGTGCCGAAACTGATCGAGGACGCCGGCCTGACCGAACAGTTCGAAGCCTGCTTTGACATCAGTCTTAAGCTGTACAGCGTACTGCAAAAGGCCGGCTATCAGCTAGAAGCCCAGTACGCCATGCTGCTGGGCCATAAGATGCGCTGGAAGGTTACTTACAACGCCCGCGAAGCCTTCCATCTGCATGAAATCCGCACCAGCCCCCAAGGGCATCCCGGCTACCGCAAATTAGCGCTTCAGATGCACGAAAAACTAGCCGAAGTCCACCCGCTGCTGGCCGAAGCCATGCGTTTCGTCAACGCCGACGAAGATCCCGAGCTAACTCGTCTGGCCGCCGAGCGCTACACCCAATTCAAGCTGGCTGAGATGGACGCCAAGAGCTAGTTTACTGCGATGATGGATCGTGTTTTTCTCGCGTCTCCAGAAACTGACAGTGAACAGGATTTTTGGGGTCAAGCTGAAAACCTCGCTCTACTAAACTAGTTAAATAGGGAGCGATCAGCTTGGCCCTCTCGCCAACATCCGGCATAGTCTTTAGATCTGGCATTTCCTTAAATTGTTCGGGTGGAACACCAGTATCAATATGCACTTCTCGAGTGTCAGCCTGAACAGCTTCCATGTATGGTTTTCTCCTAAAAAATTCCTAAAAAGATATGAATGCCAGAGTTCAATGATACGCTCTTTTCGCGGGCACGCAAGCACTAGCTTCTATGATACGAACCGATTGACTTGCGAGGGCCTAGCGTGCTACAATACCACCAAGTTGCCAGAGACAGCGACGGTTTTACCGCAAAGAGTAAGGCTTGATAAGGTCGCCGAGGTACAAACAATCTATTCAGGTAGTTTGCACGTCTTTGGTCTCGCATGAGCACTCAAAGGCGTTTTTGTTTGGCAACGAGCACTATAGCGTTGGTCGATCGCTATATTTCAAAACAAGGTTAAGGGGAAAGAGCAGCCCAGAAATGTCCGGTGGACATTTTCTGTAGACACGAGGGAACCGTCTCTCATGAAAGCAGAAT
>JBAQZF010000156.1:0-3777 GCA_049790715.1 Saccharimonadales bacterium (SeqCode)
GCGCGATGGTGACGATTCCGTACCCGAGTTTATCAGGAATTATGACTTCAAAATGGGCAATAAAGACAAGGATCTTCCGAAGGTTAAAAAAGACAGCCAAGGCCGCGAAATAAGAATGCTATGACAATTCCGGAATGTAAGCTAAGGTAGCAATACATCGATTTCTGAGAAGAAATATATATGCCGTATATGCCACCGGCACGACCCTTAATCATCGGATTTTCGAGACATTCCTTTTTTATAGTGTCTTATTTGTCTCATTACCCCTGTTGCAACGGTTCTAGACCGAGACGCCCAGTCAGTATTCTCATCTCTGCCAATCCATTAAGAGACACAAGAGTCTTTGAAGGCTAGTCAACTACTTCGGAGACTGTCTCAGGCCCAAGACGTTGCCAGTAGCCTCTTTGACCTGAGCGATGAGTAGGCCGCCGCCAACGTCTTTGGGTTCTTGATGGGTGGTGGCACCAGCGTCCACTAATGCCTGGAGTTCGCTTTTGATATCAGCGACATCTATATAGGCGATTACTGCTTGGCCGTTTGGGTCCAGGCCAACTTCCAGGTCATCCGTAGGCTTATAGCCGACGTAGTATTCGCCGTCTACGTAAGGCTCAACTCCTAAAAATTTGCCGTAGAAAGTTTTCGCGGCCGTTAAGTCCTTGACGGGATACACGATAAGTTTGATATTTCGCGCCATTACGGAATCCTCCTATTGAAATTACTTAAGTTACAAAACATGGTCATACGCTCATTGTACACTTACGAATGTTTATAGCGCTACCCGAGCGCATGGCTCGAATTGGGAGTCTTTTCGCTTTGCTATACTTACCTTGTGAGTAGTAACTTCTCAATCATCATCCCGACGCTCAACGAAGAACGCGCGCTACCTCGTCTCTTGGAATCTATCGCCGCTCAGAGCTTTGCGGGCGAGCTAGAAGTCATCGTCGTAGACGGCGAATCGACCGATAGCACGCGAGACGTCACGTTGGCTTATAAAAAATCCATATCTAACTTATCGGTCATAACGACCCATAGGGGACTTTCCCATCAACGCAATTTTGGAGCAAGCAAGGCACAGCACGACTACCTCGTCTTTATTGACGCGGATAGTGTTCTCTCGAGAGAATTTTTGGCGCGTTTGTCGAAGCAACTCGACCGCACGACCGACGTCATAGCGCTACCGCTTATCCTTCCCTATAAAGGATCGCCGCTCGATTATATCTTTACCTTAGGCGCTTACGTTTTCTTTATGCTAGCAAGATTCACCGGCCCAGTAGTAACTGGTATGTGCCTTATTACGTCTAAGGCCATTCACCAGCGGATAGGTGGCTTCGACGAAAAGGCTGTGTACGCCGAAGATATCGAATACGGGCTGCGGTCGTTTCGCCAGGGAGCTACGTATCATATCTATTGTAGGGCGCGTCTCTTCGGTTCGACTCGCCGCGGTCGTAAACTCGGAAGATTAAAACTTGGTTCCACTTGGCTCAAATGGTATTTCGACACATGGCGTCATGGCCCAATCACTGACAGGTCCAAATACAACTATAAGTATGACAATGACTCCAGATCATCAACATAAGCAAATGTTAAACTATTGTTAAATATCTTTGTTAAACGTGCTGTTTATGCTTAATTAAAGACGGGAGATAATCTAAATAAGGGGGAGGGTGTAATGAGAGGTATTATTAAATTTAGCCCGATGATGCGGGCGGTGGCGGTCATAGGTACTGTTGCGGCGCTAGTGACAGGGGTGACGTTCGCGGCACTGAACAGCCAAGCGACACTGACGGAGAGCACTATCAACACTGCCACAGCTAATCTGACGCTGTGGAATGGCAGTTCGTTCGAGTCCAGCGCGCCGGGCTTTACGATTACTAATCTAGTGCCAGGTACTGGTACGGCAGACCTGCCGTTTTACTTTAAAAATGGCGGCGGCGTACCGCTCAATCTGACGGCGCACGTGCCCGTCGAACCGTCATCCAGCGGTTTCAGCGGTTGGGACAATTTGAAAGTGACGTTTAAAAACGCCGCGGGCGTGACTACGGACACCACTATGCAGGCGCTCCTAGCGGGCAATGTATCTCTAAGTGGCGATCCACTGAGCGCCGGAGCGCAGGGTGACGCCAACACGCCTGGAACTGAGGGTAATTTTACGGCTAAGTTTGACATTACGCCGTCAGCAGTAACCGGTAGCAGCGCTTCGGTGGGGTCATTTAATATTGACTTTGCCGGCACGCAGCCCGAGACGCCATAAGGCCGACTGGTCGCTGAGCCTATGAACTGGCACATCGTGAAACGCCTGATACGAGCTGGCACGTTGCTGGCGGTGATCGTGGTACTCGCTAGCCTGGCGTACGTCCAGGCTAGCGGCTCCAAGCTGCTGAGCGTGCAGAGCAAAAGCATGGTGCCGGCAATCCATAAAGGTGACCTCGTGACGGTAACTAGCATCCCCGTAAGCCATCTGGCGCTCGGGGATGTCATTACCTTCGTGAACCCGCGTAACAGCAGGCAAACTATCACCCACCGCGTCGTCCAGCTGCCATCGATTACCAACGGCCATAAATTGACCACCAAGGGCGACGCTAACACCGCGGCTGACACGCCGATCGCCGCCAGCGCTGTCATCGGCATTGTGCACCACAAACTGCCGTACGTCGGTTTCGCGCTGGACTTTATGCGGCGGCCAGCGGGATTGTTTTTGATCGTCTATCTGCCGGCGCTAGGCATCGTCGGCGAAGAATTACGCCGCCTGAGCGCTTACTACAAAAGCCAGCAGCCTTACAAACTACCAGGCAGACATGGAGCGCGGCGAGCATCGGCTGGCAGGCGCCACGCGAAAACGGGCTTGGCGGGCGTCGTACTGTGTCTCGGCCTGGCGACATTCGTGGCCCTACCCGCTCGGGCGGCTCTGATGAGCACCGCCACATTGAAGGGCAACAGCATCTCCATCACCGCTCAGGTGAAACACGTGCTCATCAGGCGCGTGGAGTTTGAATGCTCTCTGGACAATACTCACGCCGTCAACAGGCTGCCTTCGATACTTTTTTATAATCCGACTAGCAAAGACATGCCGACTGGCGGCTGGTACCTGCAATCTAGCAGCGGGCGGATAGTGACCTTTCGGCCGCAGACCGTCTTTGACGCTAAGGATGACTATGACATTGAGCCAGATCTGAAAGCCGGCCTGAACTACACTGGAGATTATCTGGCACTCTTTAATGCTACCGGCCATCTGGTCGACGCTGTCAACTGGGGAAGCGACACCACATACCTGCACCCATCGCTGCCAGGCATCGGTGATGGTACGGTTTTCAGACGTCTCACTACCGCGCTTGATACTGATACGATTGCTGACTGGGCGGTAACTGTCGAACCTTGCTCGACTGACTAGCAGTATATAAATAAGACGGCTAGTTTTTTGAAGGAAGCTGTTGACAATCGCGAATGGGAAGTCCAAACTTAAGCATAATAACTACAACGTTTAAGACCTATGCCTGAATCATTTTCTCCAACCGAACCATCCGCGCCAGAATCGCCGACTGCGCCTCAGTCGGATAGCTCGCCAGCGCCGTCTATCGCCGAGCCCAGTTTATCGCAACAAATAAATACTCAGCCAGCTAGTGCCGAGACTGCTACCCAGATACAGACCCCCGAACCATCATCGCCGCTACCTCCGCAGTCACCGTCAGAAAGCCCACAAAATCCGCCAGTTGCCGACGCATCGCAACCAGTTATCAGCGGCGGCAAACGCTCGAAAGGCTGGCTGCTTCTAGTGATTCT
>JBAQZF010000157.1:0-9007 GCA_049790715.1 Saccharimonadales bacterium (SeqCode)
GCAGATCGTTGATAGTCTGGACTGGCTTGGTCTCAAGTCAGACGAAGGCTTTTGGATCAGCGAGGGCAAGCACCAATCAATCGACTACATTCAATCTGAACGGCAAAAAACCGGTCTATACCAAAAATTTGCTGAGCAACTACTCAAAAAAGGATTAGCCTATTACTCCTACATCACCCCCGAAAAATACACCGAGTACAAAAATCGCAAAGGGCAGGGGCCATTTGTCTACCGCAAAAGTATGGAAGCCGAACATCACGAGGACAAGGTGTCACCCGACGATCAGCAAAAATACCCCCTACGCCTAGACATCGAAGCTATCCGAGAAAAATTCAAGCGGGCAGGGCATTCCTCGCTCCACGAACGAGTCGATTGGGATGACGAGATCCGCGGCGAATTTTCCGACGCGTTATCGCTGATGGAAGACTTCATCATCATCAAAAGCGACGGCTTTCCGACCTACAATTTCGCCAATGTCATCGACGACCACGACATGGCCATCACCCACGTCATCCGCGGCGACGAATTCATCAGCTCTACCGGCAAGCACGCGCTTTTATATGAGTTATTTGGCTGGCAGCGACCGGCGTTCGTACATCTGCCAGTCATCAACGGCACCGATGGCAAAAAACTCTCCAAGCGCACCGGTGACACCAACGTGCTGGATTACCGCGACAAGGGATATTTGCCCGAAGCTTTGCTTAATTTCCTGGCATTGCTCGGCTGGAACGACGGCAGCGAACAGGAAGTCTTTAGCCCCGCGGAATTGGTCAAAAAGTTCAGCCTGGAGCGACTCAACACCAGTCCGGCCGTCTTTGACCTCAGGCGCCTGGACTGGATGAGCGGTATCTATGTCCGAAAATTGACAGCCGATACTATATATACCCTCTGTCAAGACTTCTGGCCGCCCGAGGCAGCAGGAGCAGACACAACTTACAAAAAACAAGTGTTGGCACTAGTGCAGGAGCGGCTAAAATACTTTGCCGAGCTATCAGAATTAACCCGTTTTTTCTTTGTCGATTTGCCGGTCAATCCGGAACTGATCAGCGGCCACAAACAACTCAAAAAACTCTCGAGCGACCAGCTGAAAACTCTGCTGGAGCAGGCCAAAACCACGCTGGAGGACAGCGACTTCTCGGTAGATGATCTGACCCAGCGGCTCAACGAACTCCTCGAAACAACCCAGCAAAAACCAGTCGTCCTGTTCAGCCTGATCCGTATCGCCACCACTCAAGCGCCAGCCAGCCCCGGCCTAGCTGACACCTTGGCCGTCCTCGGCAAAGCCCGCGGCCTGCAACGCATCGACGCCCAACTAGATACGCTTTAGCGAAAACTCCCTTGCTAGCAGATGGAAGAAATTGACAAAACGTATTACAAAATATACCATGTAATACATGACGTACTCCACAACAGTTACCAGTAAAGGAACGGTTACTATCGCCGCACCTCTGCGTAAAGCCATGGGCTTAAAAACTGGCCAGAAATTGACAATTACCCTCAGCCCAAGCAATCAGATAGTACTTGATGCGGGCACCGACATAAAAGCTTTTGAGGCAACACGAGCCAAGATAGTTAAAAAAGTCCCGAATCATCTAAAGGGCTTAGCGGGTGATTCGCTGCGAGAAGCTGCCGACAAAGCCTGGATCGCGGGATATGATGACTAGCCTTGATACAAATGTAGTTTTGCGTTTTCTGCTTGATGACATACCTGAGCAGACCATCAAAGCAAGTAAGTTAATCCAGAAAACTAAAGTATATGTCACTGACGTGGTCGTAGTTGAGGCAATTTATGTACTAGAAAGAGTTATGCAACTCTCACGACAGGATATAACAAAGTTGGTTGCCGATTTCTTAGGTTTTGCCAATGTAGTGCATAATCCCTATTTTTTATTAGATGCTATTCGTTTCTATCGGCAACATCCTTCGCTTTCGATCGTGGACTGCTACGCGGCGATTGAAGCAAAAGCCTACGGCAATCAGTTAGCAACTTTTGATAAACGCTTGATTCGTGAGGGCGGCACGCACGTTAACGGTTTGTAAACACCTGTAGTACCGCCCAAATTAACAGATATAGCCTAAAAGCATAAGCGTTGCTATACTTAAGAGCATGGATAGTGATCTCAAGCCGGCCAAGCGGCCTGGCGGGTCTTCGCGGGCTCAACTCGACGCTTCGCCAGACGCGGCAAAAACAGATGATACCGACAGCTTTCAGACGCCTAATGAAGCCGCGGCGACCGACGACGTGACAGAGCCAGCGTCTCTCGCCGAGCACGCGAACAGCGAAACAGCGGCAGCAGGCGAAGAGCAGGCAAGTGGCTCAAGCGCGAAACTGCCAAAAGGCCCTGATGGCTGGCGCCAAAAGCTCGCGCTACACTGGCCCCCAGGCAAAAAAGAATACATCGTAGCTGGCGTGGTGGTGCTACTAGCGGCAGGCGGCACTGCCTTCGCGCTAACCCATCACAGCGCCAAACCAGCCGCCATCCCCAAACCAGTCAAAACCAAACCCGCGGTAGTCAAACCGCTGACCGTACCCTCGACCCTGACCGGCCTACAGGTCGATCCCAGCGTCAACAAACGCCCCGTCACCGGCGTGATGATCGAAAACAGCGTCGACGCCCGACCGCAATCTGGCCTGGGGCAGGCAGGCGTGGTCTTTGAGGCCATCGCCGAGGGCGGCGTCACCCGTTTCTTAGCATTATTTCAAGATACGGCGCCAGGCAATGTCGGGCCGATTCGCAGCGCTCGGCCTTACTACGCGCAGTGGGCGCTAGGTTTTGACGCCGGTTACGCCCATGTCGGCGGCAGCCCCGAGGCTCTAGCTGATCTCAAAACTTGGAATGTGCGCGATCTCGACCAGTTCGCCAATGGCGGCTCTTACCACCGTATCAGCAGCCGGGCCGCGCCACATAACGTCTACACCGCCATCAGCACGCTCAATCAGTTAGAAGCCAAAAAAGGCTACCTAAGCAGCACCTTCACCGGTTTCCTCCGCAAAAAGGAAGCCCCCGCCAAACAGCCGACCGCCAAAACCATCAACCTAACCCTCTCCGGCCCCACCTACAACGTCCACTATGACTACAATCCCGCCACCAACAGCTACAACCGCTCCGAGGGCGGGGCGCCACACATCGACGCCAACACCAATCTCCAGATCAGTCCCAAAGTCGTCATAGCCCTGATCATGCCCTACGGCCTGGAAGCCGATCGCTACCATTCTACCTACGCCACCATCGGTAGCGGCCCGATGTACGTCTTCCAGGACGGCACCGTCGCTGCTGGTACTTGGGCCAAAGCCAGCAACACCGCGCAGTTCACCTTTACCGATGCCAGTGGCAAACCCATCAAACTCAATCCCGGCCAGACCTGGCTGACCGCTATCGCTACTGCTGGCGGCGTCAGTTCCGCTCCCTAAGAAATAGGCCATGGATTACCTCCAAGCTCTCATCCGCCGCGCCAAACTCAATATCTTCGTGGTGATACTGTTCAACAACCTGTTGCTGATCGGTAGCTTGTTCATCGGCGGCGCCGTACTGGAGCTCAACGCTTCCGGCATCTTCATCTTGCTGGCAGTCGTGACGTTCGCGGAAGCCACCCTGATCACCACCGGCCTCGGCAATTACCTCATGCAACCCCTCAAAGCCCTTTGGCAAACCATCCTACATCTGTCGCCAGACGGCGGCAATGTCGCCGCGCCCAACCCGCAGTCATTACGCTTCGGAGCCGATCTGGTAGCCAGCCTCGACACCTATATCTACGAACTCATCAGGGTAGCCGACAAAGCTCAAAACGAAAATCGGCTGCGCGGCAACGATCTCGGCCGCAACTTCGTGGCCCAAAACCTGCCGCTGCCGCTGATCGTCCTCGACGCTTCCGAGACCATCAAATTCACCAACAAAGCCGCCGTCGATTACATCGGTATAGCGGCCGCCGATATGCTCGGCAAAAACGTCTACATGGTGCTGGACATGTCATTTCCCAGCGAAGACACCTTCGACACCTGGCTGAAAGCTTCTAAAGCCCAATCCGCCACCGCCACCAAGACTTGGGAACGAGTACGGCTCAATATCCGCGACAATCATCCGGTGCGGCTCTTCGACCTGGCCGCTTATTACAACCGCGACAACCCCGAAAAAATCGAAACCATGCTGGCGCTCTTCGACCACACCAAACAGTACAGTCAAGATGACCAAGCCGTCAGCTTTATCGCCCTGACCGTCCATGAGCTCAGGACGCCGCTGACACTGCTGCGCGGCTATATCGAAGTCTTTCAAGAGGAGTTGCAGCCATCCGCCACCCCCGAACTGCAAGGTTTCATGCTCAAGATGCAATCCCAAGCCAATCAGCTCATGGCTTTCGTCAACAACATCCTCAATGTCGCCCGCGTCGACAACGACCAGCTAGAGCTACGGCTCGAAGAAACCCAGTGGCCAACGCTTCTCAAAAGCACCGTCGAAAACCTCAGCCTGCAAGCCAAAGTCCGCGGCATCACGCTGCACTGCCGCCTGCAGACCAATTTACCCAGCGTTGCCGTCGATCGTCTCAGTATTCAGGAAGTCATCACCAATCTCATCGACAACGCCATCAAATACAGTGGCGCCAGCCGAGTCATCGAAGTTAAATCCTATCTCACCCAAGACGGCCTGGTCGAAACCACCGTCCAAGATTTCGGCCTGGGCATTTCCACCAGCGTCATCCCCAACCTCTTCACCAAATTCTACCGCGACCACCGCAACCGCGCCCAAATCGGCGGCACCGGCCTCGGCCTCTACCTCAGCAAAGCCATCGTCACTGCCCATGGCGGCAATCTATGGGTCAGGAGCCAGGAGGGGCAGGGCAGCACCTTCGGCTTCACGCTCGTACCTTACGCCCAGCTGGCCGAGGAAAAAAAGCAGGCTGGCAAGGACGGCATCACCCGCGGCGCCCATGGCTGGATCAAAAACCACTCCCTGTACCGCAGATAAAGCTAGTTTACGCATATATTTGACCAAATATGGTAAGTATGCTATTTTATAGCCTAGATATCCGTTTAAAGGAGTTTCATACTATGAATAAGATACCATGTCCTGAATTATGTCCTGATTGCCCTCTTTTAGAATATGCACCAAACGAACCGAGACACTTGAAAGTAGTCGGAGAAAGAACTATTCCTGAGGTAACCACAGATGGACACTCAGTGACAATCGGATGGGAGTATAAAACCGGCCCTAAAGAGAAAGAAGTAGCTATTATGTCAGAAGGCGCTAAAAGCGGCCCCGCATTTTGGGTCAAAGAAAGGATTGGATTGCCGATCGTACGACAAGCCTTTGAAAGCTGCAAGCAACCAACTGTGCTAAAGTCAGGTTTTTTAAAAAGAAACAAACAAGTGGTGTGCGGTGGCTTATCAAATCTCAGAGAACACTAAGGCATCCATGCCTCCAATGAAAGTGTACCTGCTACAATAAAAAGCATGGATCAGAATCAAAATTCAGAGGCAACCCCAATTCAGCCTGTACCGGCCACCGGCCGCGCTGTACTCTGCATCGAAGACGAACATTTTATCAGCGAGCTGTACTCGCGCGCCCTGACCAAAGCCGGTTACCAGGTTACCGTCATCGCCGACGGCGCCAAAGCCCTGGTCGACGCCCAGACCAACAAATACGACATCATTCTGCTCGATCTGATGATGCCCAATCTCACCGGTATCGAAATCCTGCGTAGCTTGCGCGACCCAGCCCGCGTGCCGCCCATCAGATCAAAAATCATTATTACCACCAATCTTGAGCAGCGCGAAGACGTCCGCGCCGACATCGAGAAACAAGCCGACGGCTACCTCGTCAAAGCCGAAATCACGCCCCACGAACTCGTCACCTTTCTCGACACCATAAAATAGCCCGCGTATACTAATCCATAGTATTTGCGAATCAACAAAAATTGATTTACTATTTATGTGTAAAAGGAGAGGATGTCATGGCGTCAGAGGAAAATCAGCACAGCTTCGAGATCACTACCAGTCCTGAGCACTTGTCAAGATCTACCGAGCATTTAACTAACACTCCTAGCGAGCAGATCGAGATAGCTAATAGCCTTCTCGTAGCCCAGCTCGGCAAGGGAGTACTGCGCTTTGCCGAAGCCGTCTTCGCGGAGCAGGGCAATCCTGGCAGTATGCCAGAAATATACGCCGAGATACACCAGCGATCAGCGGAGGGTAGAGGACCGCATTTCGACGTATACGACAGCGACTTTATCTTAGACTTGCCGTTTGTGGCAGTTTACAATTTAGCCGGGCGGGTCAGCCTCAAAGCAGCTCTGCTGCCCAATGATTTACACGAGAGTTACCGCACTAATTTTCCCGAGCTAAACGAAGAAGCCTACAAAGCAAGGCGAGAATACTCATCCATAGCACTGAGAATGCCTACGACCCAAATCCATACAGCCATCCTTGAGCCAGACATGGGTATAGTAATCGCTCAACACCGGAGCGAAACTCCTATAGTTCATGATGTGACCCCTATTGACTCGACAAACCCTGGCTCATTCATAAAGCTCATCGCGCCAGGCACTAGCGCCAAAGCTCATGAAGTACTTGGCAAAACCCGCTACAAACCTTTAGATGAGGTCATGACGACATCATTGGCCCTTGTGCTAGGAAATAATGAGTTAGCACCAGCATTAGACATCACCCCCGCCGCGACAGAACAATCAAGCGGCGCGGGTCCAGGATGCGTAATAATTGACTGATACTTCTGGTATAAGAAACCTTGGCAAATAGCCATTAAAATTTATAGCGCCCGTTGACAGTAACGTGTATAATCAATGGTAGCCATGTGAGGACTTTCGCGACAGCGGATTTACTTCGCAGACTTATATATCAGAAAGCATGCTTCGGCCCCTGTTTTCTCAAACGTTCAAGCATTAGTTTCCAGCATCAAGAGGTTTCCCTCGGACGGTAGCGCCAACCTCGCTGTAAGCTCCTAACCAAACCCGTTCACTGACAGGCACTTAGGCCTCATCGTCAGTTTCTCTTTTTATTATCTATAATCTCTACTCCAACAGGGGTAGGACAGGAGCTTGAACTACTATGGAAACTACTACTTTTACCGATCAAAACATCGAAATCACCTCGGTCTACTTTCGCAATAATCCAGCCAAACAGCGCTTCGAAAGCTACCCGCGCCGCATGGTCTACGATGGCAGGGAATACACCTTCATGGAATCCGGCATCCGCTATTTGGTACAAAAGGGTCAGCAGCTCGTCAAACTGTTCGACATGAGCGACGGCCAGACTCAGTACCGCTTGCGAGTCGACGAAACAAATCACTGGACGCTAGTCGGCATGAAAGCGAGCGTTTAGATGAGAACCGCTCCACGATTGACCAGAAACAGGCAGGACAAGGAATTATGCGCGACGATCTGTAAACTATGGCCGACAGCAGAGACGACGGCCTATCCGTACATAGCCGATTTCCCATTCCGGCATTCAAACCACACAGCTAAGGATTAAAATCTTTGGCTTAGTTCGCTTTTTCGGAGGAAGATCATATCGGCAGCACCTCCCTTGACAATAGCTCGACAGAGCATCACAATTGCTAGAAACATAAGCAGGATAGTATCATGAAACGTACAAAATCAAACCAAAAAGGCTTTTCACTTGTCGAGGGATTATTAATTGTCATCGCTGTCGCGCTTATCGCCTTTGTCGGCTATTACGTGTGGCACTCTCAAAAAGAAGCCAATAAAACACTTAATGCAGCTAGCAAATCAAGTCAGGCAACCACACCAAAAGCCGACACAAAACCAACAACGCCTGCTACCGCAGATGAGAAGGAAGCGCAGCTACAAACCTTTATGCTCGCTACCTGCAGCGCTAGCGACAATGACGCCATCAAAGCGCTATTCCAAAATCAATCAGTACAAAACGTTGACACCGACAACATTAAGATTGATGGTAATTACGCCGTAGCCAACATTGATTGCACGCTCCATAACAATACGAAGCTCAGCACAGAATTCTTTAAATACACCGGCAATAAATGGGCACTATCCTTTACTACATCGACGGAACTAACCTGTGATTTCTTGACAGGCCAAGGGGTTCCAGACTCTCTGAAAGCCCCTTATTGCTCAAACAGCACAGGAGAGCAACAACAGCCATAATATTAGATTAGACTAACGACTGATATGACCTCGTAAATATCTAGTGTTCGTAATGAATCGTTAGTTCGACATCGTACGGTTGCTGTACGCCGCCAGGCAGTTCCGCGATATTGTTGTCACTATCATCCGAACTACTGACATCAAGGTAAAGCACGAATGTGCCTTCCGTTGTCTGGCGCTGAGCAGATAAAGTCGTATCGTTTGCTTCGATAGGATCTACAGTATAGCCTTTCGCCTTAAGTATTTGCGTCGCTTCTCTGATCTCATTCTTGGGCGCCATGATATGCAGAGAATATACTTTGTCGAGGGTAGGACAATTACTGCGACAGATACCGCTACTATAAGTCTCTCCGATAGGGCTGTTATTGATAACCTTCAAACGGCTAAATTCGGTGTCAAGCTTACTGTGAGCGTTCCGATAAGGCAAAAACAGCATAGCTACTATCACCAAGCCTGCCACTATAATTACGATCGGAGCCATCAGCAATAGTTTCTTTTTGGTAACGTTCATGTCCTTAGCATAACATAGCTTGCCAGATGTCAATCTGACATCTTAAATTACACCAGCAGACTAGTTTGGTTTTGGCAGATAAAATGGCTTTTTTTGATACTATGCATCTAATGAAAGTCAGACTCAGAAAAGACCGTAGAGACCAGCTGTTATTTTCGATAGCTGCTACCTTGGCGCTGCTGTTTGCTGCTTTCCTATTCAGGACCATATATGTCACCAATCATCCAAACCCTCGGCCAGCCGCGGCCTACCTAAAAAGCCGCGGTTATACGCATCTGCAATTGTCGCAGATATATATCGGCAGACCAGACTCCTTATCCGTAGGCCTTGCCTGGCAATGCGGCCGGATTAATACGCTGTACG
>JBAQZF010000158.1:0-5753 GCA_049790715.1 Saccharimonadales bacterium (SeqCode)
GCGTTGGGCAGGCTACTTTGGTTGCTGACGGGCATATTAGGTTTTCACCCGACGCAAAAGATGTGCTCGATAACAATTTATTAGACTCCTATACAGGCGCTTCTGAAATTTATAAAGTTGTTGTTACAAATCCGTTTCGTATTAAAGTTGATGGAGGCGGTGCGCCAAGCTGGTACATAAATAGCTTGCCTAACGGACAGGAAGTTTTTGTTAACGGGAATGCTCTGACTGAGAGCAATTTAGATTGTTCGGTCGTTGCTCACTCAACCGACCCTGTAGGTACTATAGAAATTCGCTAAATAAGTTCTTATTTATTATGTAAGGCGTATGCTATACTCCTTACTATGAAAAGTGTTAACGCGACGATTACCAGCAAAAATCAGCTTACCTTACCTGCTAAGTTAGTAAGGAAGTATAAGATGGACACTAACCGCGCGGTCACTATTACTGATAAAAA
Source organism: Saccharimonadales bacterium (SeqCode) (assembly GCA_049790715.1). Taxonomy (GTDB): domain Bacteria; phylum Patescibacteriota; class Saccharimonadia; order Saccharimonadales; family UBA4665; genus JBAQZF01. Next base: position 458 of record JBAQZF010000158.1, read on the forward strand.
CGGCGTGATCGAAATCCGCCCGCAACCCTCGCTTGAAGAAGTTATGAAGCCGTATTGGGATGAATTTAAGCGTACCCATCCTAATTTTAAGCCACTAACTGATGAAGAGCTGAAGCAAGCTATCCGCGAAGCGGTCGCTGAAGGCGCGACGAGAAACGAGCAGTGAAAGTCATAGACACTAACCTGCTCATCAGGTTAATCACCAATGACATTCCTGAGCAGCGTCAAAAAGCTCAAAAAATCATAGATGAATCCAAAGCTGGCGAAATCCTGATACCTGACGTGGTACTTACAGAATTATTCTTCATACTGGAAAGTCGCGTCCAAAAATATACTTTGCCTCGAAAAGAGATCTGCGTAGCCCTCGGAGATATTTTGACAAGTCCACAGTTATTTCTTACAAAAGAAGGACGAGCCGCATTGTTGCTTGCCTTTGATAATCCGAAACTCGATTTTACGGACTGTCTATTGGCTATCTATGCCGATCACAAAAAAGATCAGGTGCTCACTTTTGATAAAGGTTTGCTGAAGATTCTCGGCTAGGCTTCTGGCTTAGTTTTAGGAGCGACTTTTGCAGACGTTCCTTTTGAGTCAAGTTCTTTCTCGTCGGTGGTTTCATCTGATTCGACTTCGTCGGTTTTGTCGACGAGGGCTAGGGAGACGACTTGGTCTTTGTCGTTGAGGCGCATGATGCGCACGCCTTGGGTGGCGCGGCCGAGGGCTGGGATGTCTTTGAGGCCCAGGCGGATAGTTTGGCCCTGCTGGCTGATGATGATTACTTCTTGCGTGTCGTCTTCGCCGAGGGTTTTGACACCTATCAGATCACCGGTCTTGTCGTTGACGATGGCCGAGCGGATGCCGACACCGCCGCGAGCATGAGGAGTGAACTGAGCAACTTTGGTGCGCTTGCCATAGCCGTATTTACTGATCACGAAGATGCTGGAGTTTTCTTCGACGATGTCCATGCCGATGACATGATCAGTGGCCCGCAAGCGAATGCCGCGCACGCCGCGGGCGGTACGACCCATCGGTCGAGCACCCTTCTCATGGAAGCGAATTGCCTGACCCAGAGAGGTTGAGATAACCACTTCATTATCGCCATTGGTCATGCGGATCCATTTCAACTCATCGCCAGCGTCGAGGTTGATAGCGATCAGACCGCTAGTACGGACATTCTGATATTGCTCAAACGGCGTTTTCTTGACCACGCCGCGCACCGTACACATGATGAGGTTCTTGGCGTCCTGGGTCTTCGAGACGTTTATGACGGCGCTGACGGTCTCTTCGGGTTGCAACTGCAAGAGATTAACAATAGCGACGCCCTTAGCATTCAGACCGACCGCAGGCACTTCATAGGTCTTCAGACGGAAGACTCTGCCCTTGTTAGTGAAGAACAGTAAGAAGTCATGCGTGCTCGCATTGACGACATGTTCAATGACATCTTCTTCGCGAGTAGCCATACCGCGGCGACCCTTGCCGCCTCTGCCCTGTTTTTTGTATTCGCCCAGTGGGCTGCGCTTGATGTAGTTGGCAGCGGTCAAGGTTACGGCTACTTGCTCGTCGGCGATCAGATCTTCGTCGCTCATTTTACCTAGTTCAGATGGGATAACCTTCGTACGGCGTTCGTCACCGTACTGCTTCTTGAGTTCCAGTAGTTCGTCTTTGACGATCTTCAGGATTTTCTTTTCGTCCGCTAAGATGGCTTCCAGATTAGCGATCAGTTTCATAAGCTCAGCTAATTCATCCTCGATCTTTTTGCGTTCCAAGCCAGCCAGCGTGCGCAGTTGCATAGCCAAGATGGCTTTAGCCTGGATTTCGCTGAGCTTAAACTTCTTAATCAGATTAGCAGCTGCCTCTTCGGTCGTATCACTGGCACGAATGACCGCGATGACCTCATCGATGTGGTCCAGTGCGGTCTTTAAGCCTTCTAGGATATGAGCGCGTTCCTTAGCTTTGCGCAGTTCAAATTCGGTACGACGACGAACCACGATCTTACGATGCTTGATATGCTCGCCCAGGATGTCCTGCAAACTGAGCACGCGCGGCTGGATACCGTCGACCAGCGCCATCATGTTGAAATGGAAACTCTGCTGCAGCGGCGTCATTTTGTAGAGCTGGTTGAGTAGCTTCTTGGGGTATGCATCCTTCTTGAGATCAATGACAATGCGTACTTGGCCGCGAGCCGTTTCGTCGCGGAGGTCACTAATGCCAGTCAGTTTCTTTTCGTGTACCAGATCGGCAATCTTGAGCACCAGCGTCTCTTTGTTCAGCGCATAGGGAATTTCAGTAATAACGATCTGATGACGGCCCTTGGCGCCCTCGACTACTTCAGCGATACCGCGGGTTACGACACCGCCGCGACCTGTCGCGTAGGCCGTTCGGATAGATTCTTTGCCATAAATGACACCACCGGTTGGAAAGTCAGGGCCTTTGACATGCTCCAGTAAATCATCAAGCGTCGCCTCGGGGTTGTCGATCAGCGTCACTTCAGCGTCGATCAACTCACCGAGGTTATGCGGCGGAATATTAGTCGCCATACCAACGGCGATACCTAGTTGTCCGTTTAACAACAGGTTTGGCAATTTAGCTGGGAGAACTGTCGGCTCAGTACGGGTCGTGTCGTAGTTTTCTCGGTAATCAACGGTGTCTTTGTCGATGTCAGCCAGCAGCTCATCAGCCAAACGTGCCATCTTCGCTTCGGTATATCGATACGCGGCTGGTGGATCACCGTCCATCGAGCCGAAGTTACCCTGCCCGTTCACCAACATGTAACGCAGCGCCCAAGGCTGAGCCATGCGCACCATGGCGTCGTAGATCGATGAATCACCATGCGGGTGATAGCGACCCATCACGTCACCGACGACAGTGGCCGATTTACGATGACGAGCGGTGCTCCGCAAGCCGGATTCATGCATAGTGTACAAAATGCGACGATGCACTGGCTTAAGACCATCTCTGACGTCAGGAAGGGCTCGATCAATGATGACACTCATGGAATAACGCAAATATGAATCTTCCATGACGTTTTCGACCGTTCGCAGTTCGACCGTTCGCGAGTGACCCGAATCGGTTACGTCAGCGGCGTGTTCCACGCCGCGGCGGCGTTCTTCCATCGAGACTTCATGTACGACGTCGTTGTTGGGCTTCAATTCTTCGACAGATTCATCTGCTGATTCCTGCTCATCCATATTCTCAACCGGCTTAGTATCATCGTCCATGCCTAGCATGCTCCTACAATCAGATCACCACTGTTAATGAACCACGTACGCGAGTGCAGTTCGGGATGAAAAGCGAGCATCGGAACGCAAGCGTACTGACGTACGCTGGAGTGAGAAGCGGAGATTTTCACCCGAAATGTGCCGCGTACGTGGTTCATATATCCAAGTCCTTCACAAATTTCGCGTTAGCTTGAATGAATGACTTGCGCAGCTCAACCTCTGTACCCATTAGCTTGTTAAAGATAGCGTCAGCTTTTTCAGCGTCTTCTACCTTGACCTGTACCAGCACCCGTTTCTCGGGGTTCATGGTCGTTTCAAACAGCTGCTCGGCATCCATTTCGCCCAAGCCCTTGTAGCGTTTCATCTCAGTAAAGCCGGCTTGCTTGTGGCTTTCGTCGGTAGAGTCAACCTTTAGATTCTCTTTTTTACGCTTGTCTATTTCGGTACTGAGGTACTCGTCCAGATCTTCTTCGTTATAGATAAACACTGAGTTTTTACGGCTTGGACGCACCAGTTCAAACAGTGGCGGCTTGGCCAGATAGACATGCCCGCCGTCAACGACTTCTTTCATGTAGCGGAAGAAGAAGGTCATCAGCAGCGTGCTGATATGACTGCCATCGACATCAGCATCGGTCATAATGATGATTCGGCTATAGCGCAGACCGGCAACGTCAAAGGATTCTTCGATACCAACACCGAGTGCTTTGATCAAACTGACGATTTCGTTGTTAGCTAACATCTTATCCAAGCGAGCTCGTTCAACGTTGAGCACCTTACCACGCAGCGGTAAGATAGCCTGGGTTTTGCTATCGCGGCCAGATTTAGCTGAACCACCGGCGCTGTCGCCCTCGACCAGATAGATTTCGGAATTTGCCGGATCTTTGGATGAACAGTCAGCCAATTTACCAGGCATTGAAGCGCCGTCCAATACGCCCTTGCGTAAGATGTTATCGCGGGCAGCGCGAGCCGCTTTGCGAGCGCGGGCAGCAAGCAACGCTTTATTCACAATCTTACGGGCCACGCCAGGATGTTCCTCGAGGTAATAATTGAGATGCTCACCTAGCACTTGCTCGACGATGCCACGAACCTCGGGGTTACCTAATTTGTTCTTGGTTTGGCCCTCGAACTGTGGATCAGGCAATTTTACCAAGATGATGGCCGTCATGCCTTCGCGGGTGTCCTCACCGGACAGATTCTCTTCTTTCTCCTTGAGTAACCCCTGTTTGCGAGCATAGTCGTTGACCACTCTGGTCAAAGCCGCGCGAAAACCAGTCAAATGCGTACCGCCCTCGGGGTTTAGGACGTTATTGGCGAAAGATTTGATGGTCTCGGTGTAGGCATCGGTGTACTGCAACGAGATTTCCACCTGGACGTCTTTAACCGTTTTATCGACATAGAAGATATCATCATCAACCACTTCTTTACCGATGTTGAGGTGCTTCACATAGCTCTGAATACCGCCTTCGAAGTAGAAACCGTAGCGCTTGCCAGTCTTTTCGTCTTCTAGTGAGGTATGAATACCCTTAGTCAGATAGGCGGCGTGTCGCAGACGGTCAAGAATCGTATCGTAATTAAAGTTCGTGCTCTCAAAGATGGTGTCGTCGGCGTAAAAGGTGATTTCCGTACCAGTCCGGTCAGTTTTGCCAATAACTTTCAAATCAGCCTGAGGCACGCCGGCAGCGTATTCTTGCTGATGAATCTTGCCATCGCGGTAAACGGTCACGATCAGCTTCTTTGATAAACCGTTCACTACGCTACTGCCGACGCCATGCAGACCACCAGAAACTTTGTAGCCGCCGTCGCCGAATTTACCACCAGCGTGCAATACCGTTAGGACAGTTTCGACGGTACTTTTGCCAGTCTTGGGGTGAATATCTGTCGGGATACCGCGGCCATTGTCAATCACCGTCACACCGCCATCGGCTAGCATTTTGACATACACAGAGGTCGCATGTCCAGCTAGAGCCTCGTCGATACCGTTATCGACCAATTCCCACACCAAGTGATGCAGGCCTTCGATACCGGTACCACCGATGTACATACCCGGTCGTTTACGAACCGGCTCCAGCCCTTCTAAT
>JBAQZF010000159.1:0-6206 GCA_049790715.1 Saccharimonadales bacterium (SeqCode)
CGTAAACTGCACCTGGGAACAAAACCCTGGCACTGACCTACACCTCGATGGCCGCCAGTCTGACGGCAGCTACAACGCCTCGCGGCGTATGAATATGTGCCGTATTATAGGCGCCAAAATGGAAAACCAGATTAACACCGAACGCAGCGACGACCCCCGTATAAAGCTAGAAAACACCACCCACACCGGCATCTATGACCTAGTAGTGAGCGCCAATGGCACTGCTTCCGGTAACGTCACTGATTGGCTCGTCCTAAAAAACACCTACAACACCTATATCAGCCATTACACCGCGGTTGCCACCGAAGTAACTCCCGTAGCCATGCGGACTGGCCTCAGCTTGCAGGGCGGTACCGTCACCACCAAAATGGATCTGGTCACTGGCAGTGTACAGACTACCAACAAGCCAAGCGTGGCTTTGATCGAACTCACCGGTACTAACACCGACGTCGGTATTGACAAGGCATATTACGATAATAATCCCAGCGGCGCGGCTCTCTACGCTGGAACTCCTACTACCTGGATTGGCGATCAGCATGATCAGCAGACGACTATTCCGGCTTGGTCAAGCAGAGCCAGCATCGCTTCTACCCGCTCACTTGCCGCGAATACTGCTTACCTGGTCCGTTTCGTACCGCACAAACCAATAAAAATCTCTCAGATTAAATACGTCGTGACGACGTTTGCTACCGCTGACGATGCGGTTGACGTAGGTATTTACAATGCTACTCTGAGCTCTCGTTTGGGTAGCTCTGGCGCCACCACCGGACAGTTGAACGCGACTAATGGCATTAAGACGCTCAACTTGACCGCATCAGTTCAGCTAGTACCTGATACGGTGTACTATATCGCTCTCTCCTGCGGCACAGTAGGCGGTACAGCCGCAACCATTACGGGCATTGCCAACTCCGGCGGCGTGACGACGCCTCAGCAAGTAACAGGTACCGCACCACCAGCCGTCGACTGGACCTCAGCAACTTCTTCGCACCCCCTACCGACCTCTATTGGTTCGCCCAGCTCCGGCCTATCCAGCACAGGTGCTCTCTGGGTAGTTGCTTCTTAGAGCTATTATTAGCCTCCTATGCACAGTCGCTAAATGGCCACGCAGTACGGTCTTACCGTTGAACTAGTTTTGAGAATATTATTACTCACATTCCCAAAACGTAGTGAAATTTTTAGTACCTTGATACTGTGAACGTAACCAAAGTAATGGTTTTTGAAGTTTTCTTATCAACTTCCGATCCCAGATGTATATCTGTAAACAGCCTAGGCTGCGTATCCCTGTGTGCGGTGATATAGTCATCAGCGCTAGACATAATGGTGTAATTGGCAGCAGTCAAACTAGTGATTATTTCTTGACTGGCAGCCGCGATAGTATCATCAGCGTCATAGATATATTCATACTGCGAACCATTATCGCTTTGAGCTGGAGAATACACCGCTGACCGCAACTTAAAAGAAGCTGGCAGCTGAAGCTGAACAGCAGTAAAAGAGGATTTTATGAAATCTCGAGTCTGATTTTCGTGCGCGTCAATCCTCAAGGATAGTATCCACAATAATCCTACGACTAGGCTTATGATGCCTCCGACGATCAATAATCGCTTCTTCACGCACCTATTTTAGCAGTTCTGCTGGAACTCGACGAACGCAGATCTGCCTCTTAGCAAAACAAGCTTGCTACAATAAGAGTGCGCCCCTGTAGTTCAATGGATAAAATAACTCCGTCCTAAGGAGAAGCTGGCGGTTCGAATCCGTCCAGGGGCACCACAAAATTTCAACTATATGAAAAGATTACGTATATTTTTGATAATTTTTACGACTTTAGTCATCCTAACATTGCTTGGGGTGTTAGGTTTTAGCATTCATCAAACCACTCGAGATCGACAAGCTAATTCCAGCGCACCTGCGCAGTGTGATTGCCCCAGCGCCCCAGTAAGCCCTGCCAGCAAAGGACCTGGTCCTTGTTATTGCCCAAAGTAATGCTTTGTGTGGGAGGCGCTGTGCTTAAGCCCGCAAAAAGCTTACTAAAGCGTTCATTGACAGATAAAGAAGTTATTTCTCTTATGCGTGAGACGCTTCGCTCGCGTCTACAAAAAGCGCTGCTAGCGCTTTTTGGGTTGGGTGAATTTTTCGTGGACGGCTTGATAGGTTTGTAGTTCGTCTTTGCTGAACCAGTGGGCGATTTCTTTTTTGGCCTCGGCGAGATCGGCAGAGGCGTGGATGATGTTGGGGATGCCCTTGCCAGTAGCCGTCGCTTGGCCGTAGCTCATGTGGGCGTAATCACCTCTGATAGTACCAGGCAGCGCGCTGCGCGGTTCGGTTTCGCCGATCATTTTGCGGACTGTCTCGACTGCCGCGACACCCTCTAGCACCAGCGCGATGACCGGACCGTCTTGCATGCCAGCCAGCGTGCTCTCGAAGATCTCTTCGCCTTTGCGAGTTTTGAGCGTGCCGATGCCTTCGTAGTGTTCGGCATAATGATCGTAATCGGGAGCCAGCATCTTGATGGCGATAATTTTGAATCCGGCACGTTCAAAACGAGTAATTAGTTCACCGACGATGCCGCGCTGCACTGCGTCTGGCTTAAAAATGATCAAAGTTTGTTCCACGTGAGGTTTCCTTGTTTAGTTTTACCTTATTTTAACAGATGTGATTTTCATTTACCATCAGCATAAAAACATATGTTTGCCCAAACCGGACATTATTTTTATAAAATACTTGACAATACTAAATGGATCTACTAAAATAGTACACATGAACAAACCAATTACACCCGAAACCCAGAGAACTCAAATTACCGTTGCTACAAGCGAACGGTTAACCCCTGAAGAGGATATGAGACTACTTACTGAAGCTCGTAAACATGATCTTACGACAATTTCAGACGTATTAGTGGCTAGACCCGAACATTCACTGGCGGCGGCAGCAGCACATACCATACTCTCGTTAATGCCTAGCCGATATCCCGATGAGTTAAGTGGCTTAGTAATTACGCGGCGAACCGTTGGCGAACCAGACACTAGCATGCACCGTTCAGCAACTGTGTTCGCAGGGAGTGACAAGACCAAGCATCAGATCGAACGTATGAGCAACATAGCTATCGAGCATGCTAATGAGCTGCTCGCAAACGTAGGCGACGTGCGACTCGACCTATTAGAAGTAGAAGCATAACGCTCTAGCCTTTAGCATTCAGTGACTTTGGCTGTCAAGCGTCGTACAATGAGTGCGTATGCTATTCGCTAAAGCTAAGACGGATTTTTTGGAATACCTGGAGATTGAACAAAATCGTTCGCAAAAGACGATTCAGAATTATGACCACTATCTGACGCGGCTGATTGATTTCGCCGGTGACATCCAGGTCAGCGACATCGATCCGGAACTGATCCGCAAGTGGCGGTTGTGGCTCAACCGGCTCGGCACCAACACCTCTGACGAATTAGGTAAATCAACGCAAAATTATCACTTGATCGCCCTACGTAGTTTCCTGAAATATTGCAGCAAGCGCGCCATCCCCGCCCTGCCAACTGACAAAGTCGAGCTGGCACGCACCCGTCGCAAGCAGGTTACTTTTTTGAACGAGGACGAATTGCATCGATTATTCGCGCAGCCGGATCTGGAAACGATCGGCGGCGCGCGCGATCGGGCTATCTTGGAGCTGCTTTTTAGTTCGGGGCTGCGGGTCAGCGAGCTGACGGGACTAGACCGCGACCATATCAATCTCAAGCGGCGCGAATTTATGGTACGCGGCAAGGGTCAAAAGGATCGGCCGATTTTTATCAGTCCGCAAGCCGCTACATGGGTCGAACACTATCTCGCTAAGCGCGAAGATACGGCTCGGCCGCTGTTTATGCGCTATAGCGGCAGCAAACAGGTGGATTTGTCTGGTAATTTTCATCGCCTGACGGTGCGCAGCGTGCAGCGACTGGTGGCTCGCTACGCTCTGCTGGCTGGCATCACCAAACACGTCAGTCCGCATACTCTGAGGCACTCCTTCGCGACTGATTTACTGATGAATGGGGCTGATTTGCGATCTGTCCAGGCTTTGCTGGGTCATAGCAACATCGCCACCACACAAATTTACACGCACGTCACTGATCCGCACCTAAAAAGCGTGCATGAAAAGTTTCACCGGCATACCGAATAACAGCTTGTCTAGCTCACAGGGAGGGCTACGAGGCTTAGTCGAGGTTGCAGCTGGCGTCCGCGGAGCTTCCAGGAGGTTGAGGCGTGGCGACGCCTGGATAGGTTTCGAAGCGTTTGCAGAGATTCTGGGCTTCTATAGCATCGTCTGGTACGTCGCTGGAGGCACTGTCTGGTACGCGCACCTGGAGGCGCTGTAGGACGTTTTTGGCCTGAGCGGTGGAGTCAATCTGGGGTTGGCCTTCAAATTCGCAAGGCTGCAGTGTTACGCCGTTGCATTTGCCGGTTATTAACACGTTGGAGCTGTCATAGTAGTTAATGATATGTATGAGGTATGGGCCAGTACCGCTGCCTAGACTAATAATAGTGGATTTGCACGGATATTTGCTCCCGTTGATAGCCGTACTGCAGTCTCCGGAGAGAATCGGGCCTTGACGCGTGCTAGCCGAGGTATACGGAGCACTGCTCGCGCCATCGGAAGCTGGATACAAGTATACAGTGAAAGTATTATTTATCAGAGAGGTGCGGTCAAGCGCTGTCAGTGGCGTGATGCTGACCTGCAACACTCCGGCGCGGCCGGCGACATTCCAAGTATTGAGCGGTTGGAGATTGAGACCGGAGGCCGCGGCCGTCGGAAACGTCGTATGCGGCGAAGCGCTGGCGCTACCCCAGTTGATCGTAAAACTGCTGAGCGGATTATCGGTAGAAAACTGCAGATGTTTGCTACCCTGAGACATTATGTTATCCCACTTTATGTTGGGCGGCTTTTTGTTGACTAGCACGCAGGTGTAGGAGACGCCTTTGAGGGGATTGCCAATTGTCGTGGGATCAGTATCGGCAGGGTCAGGGTGGTAACACTTGGTGGGATCATTATCGACGGGAATGCTTGGCAGTATTTTGATAATGTCATTGATGCCGCTTTCAGCAGCGTAATTAGCTTGGGTAGCTAGCTGCTTATTGAGCGCGCTCTGCTGCTCGCGGCGCGCCAGCTGCGCGAAAGCCACCGTCAGTAATGCCAACAAGATAATCAGCACCAGAGCGATGACGATCGAAGCGAATCCTCGTTGGTCGCGGCGCACGTTTTTTGTTTGATAGGCCATAGTCATGATTATACTCCTAATTGCTGGTGCTGGTTAGACGCTGCACTACGCCGGTAGTTAAGCTGGCGGTGGCACAAAACTGATCGCCGATGCTGCCCTTGCAAGCGGCGCCCGAGCTACTAACGTTTAGTAGATCAGTATCACCGTAGGCTACCGCGACCGAGAGCGTATATGGCGAGATAGTGGGAGTGATCGAGAATGAGGTCAGGCGCGAGTTGGGAGCGATGAGCTCGGTGCCACCGCTAGAGGGAGTCTGGTTGTTGAGCTGTGCTTGGGTAAGAGCCGCGCAACTACCGACGGGAACGCTATCGCGCCATAAGACATGCCGCGTTTGGTCAGACCCAAGCGTAGCGCTAGTGCTGATCTGCTTATTGAGCACGAAACTATAGCGCGTGGTGCCAATGCAGTAAGCTTGAGGATCAACCAGAAGGTGCGTGTTAGGATCCTCGGTGTCGGTATGTATGTATGGGACGCTGCCGCCATTAAGCTCTAGTTGTTGAGAAACCTCATCGGTGAGATTACGGACATTTTCCTGGACGCGCGCTTGATTGACGCCCTTGTAGTAGAGATTACCGATCTTTATCATCATGACTGTTACGAGCACCAGGATAGTCGACAGCACCGCGGTAGCGATCAACAGCTCCACGATAGTGAAACCCTGTTGCCGCGATCGGACTGATGATCTGTGCTGTCTCATTCGGCGTGCACCCTATAGACTAACGTTACGCTATCTCGACCATCACCGCGCACGTCGTCCCAGAGAGCGGTAACCGTAAAGGTGTCATTGCTCGCGGCACCGTCATATTTGATGGACAAATTGTAGCGGTTGTCTGTCCCCCGCTGGCATTCAGGTTTATAGGGATAAGGATTTGTCGCCGCGTCGTGGGTAGTAAAACCGGTCGTTACGATCTGATTACTAGTACTTATACAAAATAAGGTGGTCGTGTCATTATAGATGTCATTCGG
>JBAQZF010000160.1:0-3045 GCA_049790715.1 Saccharimonadales bacterium (SeqCode)
GATAAGGATCATGAAGCGGGCGGTCATCACGCCTCTGGTGTTTATCTTATCGGCGAAGAGGGTTGTGGCTTTGCTAAGAATGCCATGATCGAAGATACTGGCCAGGAGGCTTTCTGTGTGACAGTACCTAAAATGTACGAAATAGCTCACCTGCTCGGTGGTAGTGACGAAGAACGCCAAGCTATTTTCTTAGGGTTTAACGATGATACTCTGCATGTTGGTGGCGGTATTGCGAGAAAAGGCATGCCGGTGTTTACGGATGCCACTTAAGCAAAGCCTCTTTACAAAAGATTAAACTCACGTTACGCTAATGTCATCAATTAAGTGGAGGTTCCAAAAAATGTTTGGAAGACGCAATATAGCTACTCTGGTGGCTGAGTTTTTAGGTACGGGAGCGTTGACGCTTCTAGTGTTGAGCGTGCAGCGCTCGACGATCGGCGTGCCCTTTTTCGTGGCAGCGGCCGCGGGTTTAATAGTCGCGTTGATGTCGTTCGCGCTGGCTGGCGCTTCGGGCGCTTACTTTAATCCGGCAATTACGCTTGGCATGTGGACGGCACGCAAAATAGCAACCATCAAGGCGGTCGCGTACATAGCCGCGCAACTGTTGGGTGCTCTAGCGGCCTCCGCGCTGTACGTCTATCTTGTCAATAATAAGCTGCAACAAGTTGGCGGACACTATACCGGTCGTATTTTGACGGCTGAAGCTGTCGGTACCGGCATCTTTGGTTTTGCTTTCGCGGCAGTGTCTATACAGGGCTTTAGTCGGGCCGTATCGGCCTCTTTCGTGGGCTTGGGTCTGATGCTTGGTATTATCGCTGCCTCACCAGCAGCTATTGGCTTGCTGAATCCAGCTGTAGCGCTTGGCGCGCACGCTTGGGTCTGGGGCACCTACGTACTCGGTCCAGTACTTGGTGCCGTTATCGGTATCAATCTGTACGGTATGCTGTTCGCGGCACCTGAAAAGCTTGTCGTTGCTGCCTCGACCAGTAGCACGAATATCGGTGTAGGCGCGGTCGTCAAAAAGGCGGTTGGCAAGAAAAAGACCGCTAAAAAATCTAAGAAATAGTTACTAAGCGCGTCTGGCGCTGATTAAAACTGCTCGTTCAGGCGAGCAGTTTTTTTATTGGCTATAGTTTGCCAGCCAGTAAATCGTCTTCGAAAGTAGTGATACCGACGATGTCATCACTGTAATGGCGAGTGTCAGGCAGATCGAGATTGGTGACATGTCGCCAGACTATCTTAATTAGTTGCCGTAATCGTTCCAGGCTAGCGTGATCTGACTCGAGTGTCAGATACAGATCATCAGCTGTCTCGGCTTCAACATACGCCATCTGCGTGGAAATTGACGTGGCTGCTTTGAAGCGACCGCTTTGCTGCGCTAGCAGCGCGTAAAACAGCAATTGATTGCGATGCCGCCAGGCTTTAACGGCTTTGGTTTGATCGCGAGTCGTGAAGCTTTTGAGCGGATTACCGGTTTTGTAGTCGGTGATCAGTAGCTTGTCGTCCAGCAAATTTACGAGGTCGAGTTTACCGGTGAGCCGAGCTGTATCTAGCAGTACTTCTTTTAAAGCTACTTCTGGTTGGCCGCCAGATAGCAGCTGAAGCTGCTTGCCCTTCAGCAAATTTTCGAGCAATGTGCGGCCATGCTCGTAATACCGCGCCATATCAGCTTGTGAAAGCTGTTGTTCACGCAAACTTTCTTCGTAAGCCTGACAGACAGCAGATGTACTTAGCTTGTCTTTATTGACGAGTAGTTGAGCGGTTTGCAGGGCGCTATGCATGGCGGTGCCAAAAGCCATGGTCGCGCTGGTCGGCTCCGGTATTCTCAGCAGATGACGTTCTAGGAACTGCTGCGGCCCGCCAGTGGAGACGTCTAGAAACTGCAAGAAAGCTGTGGCGCTCAACTGATAGTTTTCTAAACGACTTTTTAGAAGCGCCTTCTCGTCAGTGGTCTCTAAGCGTGGCCAGCTCAAGGCCTCCTCTAAAACAATGATCGGATCGTTCGTGCCGGTGTCTTCTCGAATTGGCAGGTCGTGAATGAGCGGGCTTGGCAGTACGGCCTTGCCTTTGGTGTTGTCTGCCTGATAGCTGCTAACCAGCAGAGAACGCTTAGCTCGAGTAGCAGCTACATACAAGAGGCGCACATAGTCATCATATTTCTCGCCGTATGGTTGCAGGGGTAGATTAGCTGGTGGTTTGCGCCCCATGTGCCGCGGTTGCCAGTTGTTCTCGACGACATCAAGTACAAAGACCGTATCAAACTCTAAACCCTTGGCTTTATGAATCGTTAAAAGCTGGACTGCTCGTTCGCCACTCATGAACCATGATTCATCAGTGATTGGTTTGTCTAGGCTCTCATGTACCATAGTTAAGTTTACAAAATCTGCCAGTTTGGCCTGATCTGCCTTGTGGGCGATAAATTCGCTGGTAGCGCCGCGAATGGCGTTTAGAGCCGATAAGCCGACGAGGTATTCATTGGAAATGTCTTGGCGAGCTAGAAAATGCTCGCGTAAAGGGCTGGTCATATGCTGGCCAGTGCGTAAACCTAGTAGGTAGTCCCACATGACCGCCAAAGGCTCCTGCGCGGCCTCACGCGCCAGCCACAGCAGCCATTCAGCCAAAATGACTAACTGTTGATTGTCGTGCTCTAGCAGGCTCTGTAGCCACTGACTATGCGAGCGGTTGTTTTGCAGTGCCAATTTCCATAGTGTCTCATCGCTTACCTGCCATACAGGATGGCGCAATAACTGAGGTATATAGTAATTGATCCACGATGTATTGCCTTCTCCGATCGCGTGTATGATTCGGGACAGGATGCTTATTTGTTGTACCAGCGGCTGTTCGAGCGCGTTATTTTGCTGCTCATAAGCGACCGGCACGCCAAGTTTACCCAGTAAAGCGCTCAATTCTCGTAGGCTGCTATGATGACGCGCTAGGACGGCAATTGTTTGAGTATCATTCCCTTTCCACTGTTGCTGTACCTGCCGAGCAACTGATGACATCTGGTACTCATGGGTTGGGTAGATAGCGTGTTCCACTGTACCG
>JBAQZF010000161.1:0-1728 GCA_049790715.1 Saccharimonadales bacterium (SeqCode)
GCTATATACTGTGGAGTTTGAGTTAATACCTTTGGCAATTTCTTTAGATAAGACTCGTACACCTGAGCTTTTAACATGTTTAACGACTGCTCGGCCTTTACGTTCGACCATACCAAACACAACCTGACTGTTGTGGGCTTTGGCAGTGGTTCGTTTGGTGGTATCAGGGTGAAAGTAGACTTCATCGACTTCAACTTCACCGTTAAGCATGTCACCACCAGCCGCCATAAGCTGACGTATATGGTTAAACATTCTCCAGGCGGTCTTGTAAGTAACTCCGAGCTCACGTTCGAGCTGTTTAGCACTAATCCCAGCTCGGGTTTGGGCCATAACGTAGATGGCATAGAACCATAACCTTAGTTCAGTGCTGGAGTGGTCAAAGATCGAACCCTTGAGAGGATAGATATGATGGCCACAGTAACTACAGGCGTAGGCTGAGCGACCAGTTACACGGTAGAACTTATTTTCTTTCTCACACTTTGGGCAAGCCAGGGATGTACCAAAGCGCAATTGTTTGATCTCCTCGAGGCAAGCTGCATCATCGGGGAAGCGTTGATTGAACTGTTTGATCGAGAATTTGTTTTCCATACCTCTAGTATAGATCAGAGACTACTTGTAGTCAAGGGATAAGTGCCAATCCGCGTCTAGCGCGCTACCCAGCAAGGCGATCGCGGACTTCTTTAGCCAAAGCCTTATAAGCCCGCGCGCCCTTGCTCCAACGGTCATGTTCGTAAATAGTCAGACCGTAGCTAGGTGCTTCCGCCAGTCGCACATTGCGTGGAATAATCGTCTTAAATAGCTTTTCACCGAAGTAATTAGCCACCTCGGTCTGCACCTGCTCGCTCAAGGAATTACGCTTATCAAACATCGTCAGCACGATGCCGAGCAGTTCCAACCGCGGATTAGTACTGCCACGCACCGCCTGCACCGTATGCAATAATTGACTCAACCCTTCCAGCGCGTAGTACTCGGCCTGCACCGGTATCAATACTTTGTGCGCGGCCGTCAGACCATTGATCGTCAGCAGCCCCAGCGACGGCGGACAGTCGATAATCACGTAGTCATAATTCCCCGACTGTAAAACCTGGGCTAGCTGAAATTCGCGCCGCGCCGCGGCGACCAGCTCTACCTCCGCGCCGGCCAAGTTAGCATTAGCTGGCAAGACGAATAATTGTGCGACATGCGTTTCTTGGACGGCACTGGCCAGCGATACCCCCCCGACCATCACGTCATAGGTCGTATGTTTGGCTTGCTCTTTTGCCAAACCCAACCCGCTGGTAGCGTTACCCTGCGGATCCAGATCGACTAGCAAAACCGAGTGCTTGCCGTCCGCCAGCTGCGCCGCCACGTTGATAGCCGTCGTCGTTTTGCCGACACCGCCCTTCTGATTCACCACCGCGATACTTGTTTGTGTCATACTACTCTGCCCTCTAGTCTTTAGTATACCACCGCCCCCGCGTTTCACCTGTCAGTAGTCTCAATATCTATAGCCGTATAGTACTAGCCTTTTCTTACCATACGTATTCAACCCCTGTTTTAATGGATGCTGGTTACGCTTAGATTTGATTGTTTGCTGTGGTTATGGCAGAAATGGTAAGCTATACCTGTATGGAGAAGTATGTGTTTGGTTCGGTGAAACCTGTTCGGCGCCAGCAGAAAAAGCGGCGTTTCCGTTTCGGCGCTGCTATTGGTTTAGTGCTGATAGTAGCTGGACTGGCTGTCGGCCTA
>JBAQZF010000162.1:0-4867 GCA_049790715.1 Saccharimonadales bacterium (SeqCode)
GCCAGACAGTATAAGGCGATCGTGTTCGACATCGACGAAAAAGGCACCAAACTGGTGGCCATGGAAGATCCGGATGACATCCAGGCGCTCAACTTCTTGCACAAACAGCTGGGCAGCGATATCAAAGTACACATCACGACCAGCAGTTTGCTGCAAGCGGCACTCGACCAGTACCGCGGCAATATCAGCAGCGAACTGACGAAAGTCATCGCTGACGAGAGCGAGGCCGAAGAGGATGACGAGATAGACGAAAGCGACTTGGCCGAAGATTCGCCGGTAGCGCAGACGGTCAATATCATCATCGAGTACGGCGTAAAAGCTGGCGCTAGCGACATCCACATCGAGCCGCGGGAAGATTTCGTAGTGGTTCGCTATCGGATTGACGGCTTACTAAAGGAGGCCAACAAGCTGCCGCGCAAATTACTCGGCGCGCTAGTGAGCCGGATTAAAATCCTCAGCAACCTCAAGATCGACGAACGCCGTTCGCCGCAGGATGGCCGTTTTAAAGTCGACGTCAACGGCCAGGTCTACGCCCTGCGCGTCTCCACGCTGCCGATTTTGGACGGCGAAAAAGTGGTCATGCGTATTTTGAATGAGTCCAGTAAGCCGGCTGATTTTACGGAACTTGGTTTTTGGGGAGAAGCGCTGAATGACCTGAAGCAAGCCATCGTTCAGCCGCATGGCATGGTGCTGGTGACCGGCCCGACTGGTTCTGGCAAATCAACGACGCTCTTTAGCATACTCAGTTCGCTCAACACGCCGAACATCAATATCGCGACCGTCGAAGATCCGGTCGAGTATCACGTAGTGGGCGCCAATCAAACACAGGTCAATCCGGTAGCTGGCATGACTTTTACCAATGGTTTGCGGGCGCTGCTGCGCCAGGATCCAAATATCATCATGGTCGGCGAGATCCGCGACGGCGAAACGGCTGACCTGGCTGTCCAGGCGGCATTGACCGGACACATGGTCTTTAGCACCCTACACACCAACAACGCCGCTACCTGCCTGCCCCGTTTGCTGGACATGGGCGTCGAGCCGTTTCTGATCGCCAGTACGGTTCGGGTAGTGATCGCTCAACGATTAGTGCGACGCCTGTGCGTTAATTGCCGCCAAGTAGCCGCGCCTGACGCCGCGACGCTCAAGCAATTAGACAAAGCCTTTCATCTCGCCGAAAACGGCGGCATCAAAAAAATCCACGAGCTGGAAGAAGCGGCTCTACGCGACGGTATCGGCGGCGCGGCTGGCAGCAAAATAGCCGCGGCCAATGATCTCAGTACGACCGCCGCCACGATCACTCGTCTCTGGAAAGCCCACGACGATGGCTGCGATACCTGCAACCATAGCGGCTACAAAGGACGTGTCGGCATCTATGAGGTGCTCAATAATTCAGACAGCGTCCAAAAGCTGATCGTCTCCGGCAGTACCAGTGAAATCATCGAAAAAACCGCCATCGGCGACGGTATGCTGACCATGCAGTTGGATGGTTTAGTAAAAGCCCTGCGCGGCCAAACGACCGTCGAGGAAGTGCTGCGTGTCACCTCGCAGGAATAATCCATGCAGTTTACCTACAAAGCCACCACAAAAGAGGGTAAAACCGTTTCCGGCAGCGCCGAAGCCGTCAACAAGCAAGCTTTACTGGCGACGCTACGCAAACAAGGCGTCCACCCCGTCCTAGTAGAAGCAGGCAAAGGTAAAAGCAAAGCAAGCTCGCTATTCGGCCCAAAAAAGAAAGTCAAGCTGCTCGATCTAGTCATCTTTACCCGCCAACTATCCACCATGATCTCTGCCGGCGTGCCCCTGGCCCGTTCACTAGCGGCGCTGCAAGATGACGCCGACAATCCATATATGCGGGAGGTGCTCACCAGCGTCACCAAAGATGTGGAGAGCGGCGCGACCCTCGGCGACGCGTTCGCCAAGTATCCACGTGTGTTTTCTGAAGTCTACGTCAATATGGTGCGAGCCGGCGAAGAAGGCGGCATCCTCGATGACATCCTCAAGCGCCTAGCCACGCAGGTGGAGCAAGACGCCAGCATTCGCAAGAAGATCAAGAGCGCCATGATGTACCCGATGGTCATCCTGACAGTGACGATTATCGCCTTTTTCGGCATTATGCTGTTTATCGTGCCGAAGCTCGGCGGCATCCTGACCAGTCTGGGCGGACCGCACGCTAAGCTACCAGTTTACACCCAGGTTTTGCTCAATATCAGCAATTTTTGCGCCCGGCCAACCATCCTCGGCCACCTGCCCGTCCCAATTATCTCCAAAATCCCGAATCTGGTGCTGATACTCATCATCTTGGTTGTCGCTGGCATATATCTGCTGCGCTACATCCGCACGCCGACAGGAAAGTACAAGTTTCACGCGCTGCTGCTGCGTACGCCAGTCGTCAAAACCATCGTTCTAAAGGTCGCCATCGCTCGCTTTTCACGCACTTTCGCCTCGCTCATGACCTCCGGCGTTAGCGTGTTGGACGCCCTGGAGGTTACCGGCGCGGCACTGGGTAATAAAGTCATCGAAGCCGAGCTGGAAGCCGCTGCCCAAGAAGTCAAAAATGGCAAACAACTGTCGGAACCAATCGGCCGCAGCAAGCATTTTCCGCCAATCGTGGCCCAAATGCTGCTAGTCGGCGAAGAAACTGGCCAGATCGACACCGTCCTGGTCAAAATCGCTGACTTTTACGAAGAAGAGGTAACGGTACTGATCGACGGGCTGGCTGCCGTCATCGAGCCAGTGATGATTATATTCTTAGGTGCCGGCGTAGGGCTGATCGCCGCTTCGGTCATGGGACCGATAGCTAATTTGTCTAAGAATATCGGCAGTTAATAATTACTTAACTATTGCTGAGTAAATAGTTTTCCACAAAAGAGTTGACTAGAGAACGCTTATGGTTATAATCAGAGCCAGATAGTTGTGGCAGACACCTTATACAGTCTCAGCCTCAAAGATCAAAAGTAAAACAATAATAATAGGAGGGTGGGCTCTTATGATCTCCCTAAAGAAACGTAATCAGGGCTTCACGATCGTCGAATTACTGATCGTCATCGTGGTCATCGGTATTCTGGCGCTCTTGGTCATCACGACCTACAGCGGCATTCAGTCAAAAGCACGTAACTCTAAGCGGCAAGCCGACGTCCAGTCGATGCAGACCCAGTTGGAAGCATTCTTCAGTCAGAATGGCTACTATCCAAGCTTGGCTGACATGAACAATCAGTCGTGGCGCCAGACTAACATGAAGAGTCTCGACGCCGGCGCGCTAGTCGATCCTTCGTCAAACTGTAACCCTGCTTCGGACAGCGGTACCTGTTTGCTGGCTTCTTCCAGCGCCAGCGACAAGAAGTACTCCTATGCCGTCACTGATAGTAGCGGCGCCAGCTGTGAAAGTACCGACACGAACTGCGCCAAGTACACGCTGACCGCCTACTACGAGGGTAGCGTCAACGGTTCCGCCACGCTCACCAAGAACCAGCTCGATTAATTCCTGCTAGTCGCGTTCACTGCAAAAAGCCCCGAATCAGCTCGGGGCTTTTTCACGTGATAAGACACTAGAGACGACAGATTTCTCTACTATTCATAGAGCTGGCTATGTGTCCCGACCAGCATGAGAACGATGACATTTTTGTCCGTCCGCAGAAAGTGAATTCTAACGTCTCCGCCAGTGCTGATGGAGTACTGAGGATAGTACTCGCCTTTTAGCTGACGCAAACGCAATTGGGGATTACCAGGTTCGGCTACGAATAGTCTGAGTGCTGCCAGGACTCTCTGCTGTCGTCTGCCGCTTAGCTTAGCCCACGCTTTGTCGTATTGCTTATGGGTCGTGATCCGCATATCAGAGATTATTTAAATAGTGCTCAAGTTCCTCAAAGGTTTTAAATGGCCCGCTCAGATTGCGGTCAGCTTTGACGTCGGCTTCTATTTGCCGTAACTGTTTGGCAGTTTTTTGATTTGGGATCAGGTCTTCTTCGAAAACTACGCGGCGTTGGCGTACGACTTCTTTGAGTTTATTCTCGAGATAGCGCTTAAACTCAAACCCAAGCTCTTTGCCAGCTTCTGAACTTCTTGCTTGAGTTCGGCGTCTATTTTAACGGTTACGGGTATTTGACTCATATGTACATTGTCAATACTTTTAACAAAACGTCGAGATTGGCTGTGGCTACGGGTGGGTGAGGATTTCGCGCCAGGAGAGGATGTTGTAGCCGGAGGTGAGCGGGTAGCTGGGTGGCGGGCCGTACTGGAGGTTGTAGTCGTACTGGGTGGTGTTGTTTTCGATGCCGGATACGTAGTAATTGCTGGCGGCGTCATAGGCGTTGTCGCCGCAGGAGCCGTTGATCCAAGTCCAGGTCCAGGTCTGGCGCGTTGCTACCGAACCGTAGAATAGGAAGGTTTGATTGGGATTGGTCCAGCCGCGGGTGCAGGCATTGGCGTTGCTGCGGTAGATGGAAGCGTTATTATTGCTGATGCTTTCGCCGTACGCGACATTGCCATTTTCGGCTAGCAGCGCGCCGTCGACCTCGAAGTTGAAGCTGCCAGAGGACGGCGGCGCGTAGGGCGCGACGTAGACGGAATCTTCGGCTACCAGGCCGATGGCGTCGCTGCCGTTTTTGGTGCTGTAGAGCAGATTGCCGGCAATGACGATGTCGGTGCTGTTATTGGTAGCCAATCGGCCGGAGGCGATGGTGATGCGGCCATGGTAGTTGGGGTTGCTCAAAACCCAGACGTTGTCCTCGACAAATACGACTCCAGAGGCTGGCGGGCTAATGCCAGTTTCTACGGGAGTCGTACTGAGGGCGCTGGTGTACGGCGTCAGGCGGTCGTTTTCGCTGTTTACTTTCAGGAGGTCATAGGTGCCGTCGCTGTTGAGTTTGAC